>JAZLEE010000196.1:0-9349 GCA_045615085.1 Candidatus Aphodosoma sp.
ATTTGAGCACGTTCAGCAATTAGTTCTTTTGTTGGTTGATTGTCAGAATTCAACTTCAGAACAACATTTTCCACTTCTGGCTCATTTCCTTTCTTATCTTTTTTATCTTCCTTATCATCCTTCTCTACTATATATTCAGAAAAACCTACCTCATAGAAATCCTCATTAACACCAGGCAACAAAACCTGACGAATAAGAGAAGCAACAGAAACATTGGATAGTGTTTTATTTTCTTCTTTTTGAGATTTAGGTTCAACGCAAGATATATACAACTGTTGCGATGCACGAGTTGTTGCCACATAAAGCACATTCAGCACATCGAGGCAAGTATATAGAAATTCTTGGATAATCTCTTCACTAAAATAACTACCTAATAGTTGTTGCGATGCACGCATGTTGATAGGGATAATAGAGACTTTTTTATCAAAAAGATTATTGCCGCAAGTCTTTTTGTCTGTTTTTGCCAATTGAATAGAACCTTTACCTGGTTCGAATCCAAAGACCCAGTCGATGAATGGAATAAATACAATTCCAAACTCAAGCCCTTTAGATGTATGAATAGTCATTATCTTCACAGCATCGCCATCGCTAGGCATAGATATAAATGTTTTAGGCCCAAATTCGCGCCAATAATCAAGCAAAGCACGCACATCTAATATGCCATCGACAGCAAACTTCTGTACCTTATCGATAAAGGCTTGAATATATGGTGCATTCAAACCATTGTTTATATTGTTGAGATTAAATAGCGAAACTATAGATTGTATGACCTCTTGCAACGATTGATGCTTAATTTGAGAGAATTTCTGCGCAACAAGTTCAGAGCCAAATAGTAGTTGTTCCCATTCGGTATAATTAGCCTCTTGATATGAAAGCAATGTATAATCACGATCATCGACGTTTCGTCCATCTAACAATTGACGATAGAGTGACGCAAAATTAGCACGATACAAAGATTCGTGTGGCTGCGACAAATACTCCAATACAGCAACTATAAAACGAACCGCAAGATTAGTTGCAACGCACAACGCTTCAGATGAATAGAAAGGAATATTCTCGGCTTGCAATCGTGCTGCAACCTTTTGAGCCTCTTTTTTCTCACGAACCAAAACAGCCATTTCACCATAACATTTTAGGCGTTTCATCTCGGCAACCATGTTGTCCAAACTTTGAACACTCCATGTTTTTTCGGGATTATCAGGGTCGTCTTTCAAAAAATCAACACGAACGTAACCCTTAGGTTTATCGTTATTTCCTATATGTTGATAAGCATCGGAATATACACTACGAAAATACTCCTCGAGAGAAACATTAGGCAAAGACAACTGCGCATTAAGTTGCTTGTCTAAGTAATAAGGCAAAGCCTTTATCGTCTCTTTCTCTTCTTTCTTACCTACTTGATATAATTTATTATTGAAGTCAATAACATTCGCACTACTACGATAATTATAGTCTAATGACGTTTCAACAACATCTCCTTTTTGAGGGAACTTCTCCTTTATGTCTTTATGCAAAATCTCCCAATCGCCATTACGCCATCTATAGATGCTTTGCTTAACATCGCCAACAATCATTGATTCATTGCCATTGTCGACAGTTTCTCTCAAAAGAGGCACAAAGTTAGACCACTGCAAACGCGACGTATCCTGAAATTCATCAATCATAAAATGATTGGTTGTTACACCAACTTTTTCGTAAATAAAAGGAGTGTCAGAATTATCTATGATTTTGTTGATGAAATCGGCAGTAGAAGATATAAGCAAAGTATCGTTCTCGCGACACACTTGCATGGCGTGCTCATCAATTTCGTTGAGAATACCTAATATGTATAGATACGATACTACTACTTTCGCTGTGCGATACTCTTTTGAAGAATCACCATCTGGCAAACAATGAGCAACCAAGCGAGATGCATACTCATTCAACTTTTCAGCAAAACCAGACAAAGATTTATCTTTCTTATAATCACCTTTGAACCAATCTTTCACCTCTGTAGACAATGCTCCATCCGAGAACATCTTGCTAAGCACAAATTTCTTCTCTTTTAGATATTCATACGCAAAAAATGATATTTTTCTTCTATCGAACATAACTTCCTTAGATGCAGGAAGAGTCAACAAAAAATCACTAGCTTGCTTACAAATATCTTCGGCATCTGCTTCATATTTTGTTATAATACCACGAAGATTCTTCTTATATTCGTTGAGTTTTTTAAGATCAAAACCAAAATTCTTCTTCTGTGAGACATACTCTTCGGTAGTAATCAATTTTGCCAAAGCAAGAATACTACTTCGAGGATTCCACGACTTATCGTTGTCAACTTGTTCGCTTGCAAACTCGGTCAACCAATTCAACAATTGTTCTTTATTGGCATCACCCAACGTGGTGAGCATATTGTCAACAGCTATCTCTAATATGCGATCTATTTCTAACTCAACCTTATATTGATTATTGAGATTAAGTTCACGCGCAAATGAACGCACTATTTGTTGGAAAAATCCGTCGATAGTAGAGACACGAAACTGTGTATAATCTTGCAATATATCGGTGAGCAATCGCATTGCAATTTGAGCAATTCTCTCGTCGGTGGTTTGCTTTAATTCATTAATATCACGACGAAGAAAAGAGAGATATTTCTTTTCCTCACAGATAGAGAGTTTGTACAACGACTTAATAATACGCTCTTTCATTTCGGCTGTTGCTTTGTTGGTAAAAGTAACCGCCAAAATGCTACGATGTAAATTAAGAGACAAATCGGTAGATTGAGATTTCACAAGATATGCTTCATATAGATAGCGAATATACTCATAAACCAAAGTATAGGTTTTACCCGAACCTGCTGATGCTTTATAGACTTTTATTGACATAGTATGTAATTTTTGCTCACAGAATTTTCTTTTTCTCACAAAATGCAAAGATAATATTTTTTTTTGACAAAAAAAAAGAATGACTCATTCGAATCATTCTTTTTTTTATTAATTATCCTCAAGCATTGCTTGTGCGCTGCTAAGATTAAGTTCATCTCCGTTTTTATCAACAAAACGATACTGCAAAAATCCAAGGTCTTGAACTGGCAATATGCGAATACCGAAGCCATATTTCATTTTCCATCGTAGTAGCTGAGATGGGAATCCACTTCTAATATATGCTGCTACGTAAGGATGTAGATGAATTGTGAAACGTGATGTTTTATATACATCTTTAATAAGTTCAAATTTCTCCTCCAACTGGTCGGTGAACAATATCGAAGGTTTGGCTTTACCTGTACCAAAACATGTTGGACAAGTCTCCAACGTATCAACTTCGAGGGCAGGACGCACACGCTGACGTGTTATTTGCATAAGCCCAAACTTACTGAGAGGTAATATATTGTGACGTGCACGATCGGCACTCATCAATTTCTGCATATGTTCAAATAGCTGATTGCGATTGACACCATCATTCATATCTATAAAGTCAATCACAATAATTCCACCCATATCGCGCAAACGAAGTTGGCGCGCGATTTCGGTAGCAGCAGCCATATTCACCTCAAGAGCATTTTCCTCCTGAGTTTGAGAGGCTTTGGTACGAGTACCGCTATTAACGTCGATGACATGCATAGCTTCAGCCTTATCCATAATAAGATAGGCACCACGCTTAAATGATACAGTACGACCAAAAAGCGACTTTATCTGCTTGGTAATAGCAAAGTTATCGAATATAGGCAACTCGCCAGTGTAGAGTTTTACAATATCTTTACGCTCTGGAGCAATCATCTCTACATACGACACCACCTCTTCATATGCTGAAGGCGAATTGACATAAACCGCTTCGAATTCGGGAGTAAAGATATCGCGCAATATCGACACTGTTCGACTACTCTCTTCCATCAACAACGAGATACCTTTGGCACGACGGAGTTCGTTGACAACCTTAATCCAACGTTTCTCCATCATTTTTAGTTCGTTATCAAGTTCAGCCACGCGTTTTTCCTCAGCCACAGTGCGAATAATAACACCATAAGATGGCGATTTAATGCTTTGGACGAGTTTGCGCAAACGCACGCGTTCTTCGCTTGATTTAATTTTTTGAGATACAGAGACTTTATCACCCAAAGGGAGAAGCACCATATTGCGTCCAGCAATGCTGATTTCACCCGTAAGACGTGGGCCTTTAGTATTGATTGGTTCCTTAACAATTTGAACCATAATAAATTGTCCTTGTTGTAGAACATCTTTGATTTGTCCGTCTTTTGGAAGATCGGGCATTCGTTTAATTTTTGGTTCATGTTTACGATCGTCGAGAATTTGACGCACGTAGTTGTTGAATGTTAAGAATTGAATACCGAGGTCATGATAGTGGATAAAAGCCTCTTTTTCAGAACCTATATCGATAAATGCAGCATTGAGTCCTGGCATAAGTTTTTTAACTCTGCCAAGATATATATTGCCCACTACGAATGAGTGTTGCAATGTGTCTTTATTGAGTTCGACCAAATTTTTGTCTTCGAGTAATGCAATAGAGATTTGGTCGTTTTGTGCATTTATTACTAATTCTTTTGTCATTGTCCGACTTTTATTAGCGAGATGCGAAAAATACTCGCTTCGCTCGTTTATAAAATAAAAAAAACAAATTTAAAGCACTGGCATTAGAGTGCCAAGTTTCTTTAAATTTGTTTTTATCGCTTTTAAAGACTAAAAAGATTATTTTTTCTTTTTATGACGGTCTTTTCTTAGTCTTTTTTTACGCTTGTGCGTAGACATTTTATGTCTTTTACGTTTTTTTCCGCTTGGCATAGTTTATTTGTATTAAAATGATTAATAAAAAACTTTTCGTTCAAGAATCAACTCTTCTATTAAGATTATTTTACTTTAGCAGTAAATTCTTTTGAAGGTTTGAAAGAAGGAATGTTGTGTGCAGGAATTTTAATAGTTACGTTTTTAGAAATATTACGAGCTGTTTTTTCTGCACGTTGTTTAACGATGAAGCTACCGAAACCTCTCAAATAAACATTTTCGTTTTTTGCCAATGAGTCTTTTACACAATCCATGAAAGCCTCAACTGTTTTCAACACATCATCTTTTTGAATACCTGTGTTTTTTGAAATCTCATTTACAATGTCTGCTTTAGTCATTTTTGTAAAATTTTAAGTAATACAATTATATTTTTGATTATTATTCACTTACGATTTTTGAGTTGTCGCAATCGGAGTGCAAAATTACAACTTTTTTTTTGATTGACAAAACATTAGCCATTATTTTTTTGTTTTTTTTCAAAAAAAATAGTTTCCTTCACTATAATAATCGGATAATCAATAATTTAGAAAATTAGTTTTAACTTTTTGCGTAAAAAGTTTGGTGGTTTAAAAAAAAATATGTTACTTTGGGGTGTTTTTACAACTTAAATTTATACACTATGTCAGTAAACAAAGTAATTTTAATTGGTAACGTAGGAAAAGACCCAGATGTACGTTACTTGGAGAACAATGTAAGAGTAGCAAACTTTCCGTTAGCAACAACCGAGCGTGGTTACACAATGTCGAATGGCACACAAGTACCAGACCGCACAGAATGGCACACAATCGTAGTATGGCGTGGTTTAGCCGAAGTGGCAGAAAAATATGTCCGCAAAGGTGCACGAGTTTATATTGAAGGTAAAATCAAGTCTCGTACATACGAAGATAAGGCAGGAAACCGCCGTTATATTACTGAGATTTATGCAGAAGATATGCAAGTTTTGACTCGTCCACAAATACAAGATGGTCAACAACCTGCGCAAAATCAACAACAATATACAGCAAACCAATACTCTACTCCTGCAGCACAACCATATGCTCAACCTGTAGCTCCCGCAGCACAACAACCTGCTGTACAACCTGTAGAAGAACCTATTGCTCAACCTTTCATCGCCGCTCCTTCAAGCATGGACGAAGATCTTCCTTTTTAATTAAAAATTAAGAACACATATTCATAATTGCGATTGACTCATCTGAGTTAATCGCTTTTTTTATTTCCTAATACAAATTCTATAGAACTTTTTATCAGTTTTTCTCTACTCTACTTAAACCAATAATCACCATAGTCTTAATATAGGATAAATATACTATAAACATACTATATACGAATCTATAGTATCAATCAAATCTATGGTTATCTGACCATTCTACCAACCCCAAGAAGAACCCTTTGCTATAATGAGATTCGATAGTTATATGAATTTAGAAAAAGTGAATGGTTTTATTTTTGTTTATGTGAGTTTTTTTCTGTATATTTGCACCTTATTAAAATGGGGTTTACCCCTAATATTGTTTAACGAAATTTTTACTAACTTGGACCTAACCTCCTTTACATTGAATGGCATCGTGCAACCATTCAGTATCAACACCTTAATTGCACTACTTATTACATTTGTATGCTTTGCGATATCGGCATTTGTGTCGGCATCGGAAGTTGCTTTTTTCTCGCTTTCTCCTAAGGATTTTGAAAAAATGGAGAATGAAAATAATCCACGCGACGAAAAAATCAAGCTTCTATTACAAAAGCCTGAGCATTTATTGGCAACAATTCTTATTACGAATAATCTGGTTAATGTATCGATTATCGTATTATCGTCATACATTATCAACCAATCGTTGGATTTCAGCAACTTCCCCATCATTGGTTTTATTTTCGAAACTATTCTCATTACGTTTATCATATTGTTAGTGAGCGAGATTATGCCTAAGATTTTTGCTCAACAACACGGATTACGTATGGCACGTTTTGGCGCAAATGCATTGAAATGTGCGCGCAGTGTACTCAAACCATTTGTCTGGATTTTGGTAAGTTCAACTTCGATTGTAAATAAGAGACTTGCAAAGCATAAACATGGCAGCAATTTGTCGATGGATGAATTATCACAAGCATTGGAGTTGACGTCTGACGCCATACAAGAAGATGCCGACATATTGAAGGGGATTGTGAATTTTGGTAACCTTACGGCTGCAGGAGTAATGACTTCGCGATTGGATATGGTGACACTGAATTTTTCGGCTACATTCGATGAGGTGATTGATTGCATTGTAGAGCATGAATATTCACGTATACCTGTGCTTCAAGGGTCAATTGACAATGTGAGAGGAGTGCTTTATGCGAAAGATTTGATTCCGCATATTAATAAAGGTCCTTTTTTCAAGTGGCAAACATTGATTCGTCAACCTTATTTCGTGCCTGAAACGATGAAATTGGACGACCTTTTGCAAGAATTCCAAAAGAACAAGATACATATTGCACTGGTGGTGGACGAATTTGGTGGCACATCTGGCATGGTGACTATGGAAGATGTACTCGAAGAGGTAGTTGGCGAAATTAGCGACGAATATGATGTAGATGACTCGCTCTATACGAAACAAAATGATGGTTCTTATGTATTTGAAGCAAAAATTATGCTTACCGATTTCTTCCGCGCTACGGATATTGAACCAGACGATTTTGAAGATGTTACCGAAGAGGTGGATACTTTGGCGGGATTGTTATTAGAGTTGAAAGGCGATTTCCCAAAACAAAACGAGGAGATTGTATATAAGAACTATAAATTTAAAGTGATTGCTCTTAATGCTCGTCGTATTTTGAAGGTAAAACTCAATATAATGAAGAATGAGGAGTAAGAATTTTTGCAAAGGCAATTAAGTTTACTTAAATTGCCGAGCGTAGCAAAAAATCAGCAACAGAGTTGTTAATATATGAATTTTTATGATTGTATTTAAAAAGTTTATTACAATATTGTTCTTGTCTTTGATTTTGGTGGGATGCGGGAAAAAGGCACAACCAAAACCATATGGTTATTTTCGCATAGATTTGCCTGAACGAGAATATGTCGTGGATTCAAATTTAGGGCCATATAGCATAGAACGCAGTGCTCATAGCCAACTTGACAAATCAGACAACACTCATGCTACTGACGCCGACGAGTGGATAAATGTAGTATACCCTTCAATCAATGCAAAAATACACTTGAGTTACAAGCAAATAGACAAATCTACCTTCCAAAAAGTAGTAGAAGAATGCCACACTTTGGCATACAAACACACTGTGCGTGCCGATGCAATACAAGAGAGTTATTATGGCAACGACACAACACGCGTGTATGGCATATTGTATGAGATGAAAGGTAATGCGGCTTCGCCATCGCAGTTTTTTGTAACTGACAGTGTACGCAATTTTTTGCGTGGTTCGCTCTACTTCAATCACACACCTAATGCCGACTCTATCGCCCCTGCGGCAAATTATGTGCTACAAGATATGATACACATGATTGAGACTCTAAAATGGAATAACTAAACACTATAATACTATGCTAATCGAAAAACACACCTATGATAATGGGCTTGCGATTGCCTTGTGGGATATCGCTGAGACCGAAGAGCAGTTAATGGAATTGCTCGACAACGATGCCGTTGTTGCAGAAGAGATTCTACCTTTCACAAGCACCAAACGCCGCCTTGAATATTTAGCTTCGCGCTGTGCGTTAAACGAGTTGACTGGCGCAGGTCAACATGTGTGCTATCACGAAAATGGAGCACCTTATTTGGCCGACAATTCGCTTAATATCAGCATTTCACACACTGGTCACTATGCTTTAGTGGCTACTCATCCAACCGAAAAAGTGGGTATCGACATCGAACGTATTGGCGACAAAGTGGGTCGTGTGCGTCATAAATTCTTGAGCAAAGGCGAATTGGATGCCGTAGATACTCGCTCTGAAAAAATCCATCTCACAATCCTTTGGGCTGCCAAAGAGGCTATATACAAAGTGATGGGCGTGGAGACTGTCGAATTCACCGAACAAATTATTATTGAGCCTTTTACGCCTTATATGGAAGGTGAAATTTTAGCACACGAAACAGCTTCGGCAGAAAAGAAAACTTATAAATTACAATATAAGGTGTACCCTGAATTTGTAATTGTACACACAATCTAAAAAACATTCAACGCAAATTCCCGTAAATCACTCGCAAAGAATTGCTTATATACGACCAAATATTAGAAAACAGAGCATCAAAAAAGAAGATGTTCGCTCTGCTAATTGACCCGGAGAAGGCTTCGGACAAGGGGTTGCATGATATAATTTCAACTCTAAACAACACAGTTGCCAATTCTCAATTCTCAATTCTCAATTCTCAATTATTCATTTTTGTTGGTGGCAGTCAGTTGAGGAAGTCTGTGTTCGAAGTGGTGGCAAAGATTAAGTCATTGACTTCGGTGCCAGTAGTGATGTTCCCTGGCGATGCATCGCAATTTGCCGAGAATGTGGATGCTTTGTTGTTTCTCTCATTAGCCTCTGGTCGCAATGCTAAATACTTAATAGAGCAACACATAAAGGCCGCACC
>JAZLEE010000197.1:0-8489 GCA_045615085.1 Candidatus Aphodosoma sp.
ATGATACTAAATATGGTGGTTTCGGATTTGCCGACGACTCTATCGAACACCACACTACGGTGTCACACCTCAAAAACAAAGAGTGGTTGCAACTCTACATCCCTGCCCGCTCGGCTCTTGTTCTCCGCCGCAAAGACTAAATAAATTGAGATTTGAGAGTTGAAAATTGAAAATTTAACCAATTATATCAACTTTCAAATTTCAAACTTCAAATTTCAAATCATATAATGGAATTCGATCCAGAACTACAGGCGTTAATCGAACGCTTCGAAAATAGTATAAGTCAAGGCATCGTGCAATACTACGACACGGATGAGCTTGAAACCATAATCGACTGCTATCTTGCCCTAAGTCAGTACGACCAGGCTCGCATAGCTATCGATTATGCTTATTGTTTGCACCCTAATTCGGAGAAAATCAAATACATCGAGGCTAAACTCTACCTGCTCGAGGAGAAGTATGTGGAGGCTACAAAAATACTCGAAACTATTCCTAATCCCGAGCCTGACTATGTGGCTGTGCTTGCCGAATGCTACATACATATATCGAAGTTCAATGAGTCGAAGGAGTTGTTCAATCATTATCTAACCATCTGCAACACAAAAGAGTTGCCTGCTATATTCACCGATATTGCATCGCTATACAACACCTACAAGCAATGCTCGATGGCTTTGGATTTTATCGACAACGGTTTGGCGCTATTCCCTGAACATGAGAGTCTTTTGATTGAAAAGGCTATTGCCTACGAGGAGTTGATGGAATTCGAAAAAGCCGAAGATGCTTTAGTCAAAGTGATAAATATCAACCCTTATCAACACGAAATATGGGGGTTATTGGGGTCGATTCAGTTCCGCCAAAACAAATTGAACGATGCTCTTAGTTCATATGAATATGCTCTGGCCATAAATCCTAACGACGAACAAGCCAAATTGCAACGCGCACATTGTTTGTTCAATCTTGGCAAATTCAGCGAGGCTGTGGAGCCTTACAAGGAGTATATCGAGAAGAATCCTAGCGATGATATGGTTATCACATTCCTTGCCGAAACATACGAGAACTTAAACGATTGGACCAATGCTCTGCCTCTCTACGAGCAGGCTATGTTGATAAACCCCGATGTGCCTATTGTTTGGATTGGCAAGGCGTGTTGCCTCCACAATATTGGCGACTTAGACGAGGCTTACACCACAATATGCAATGCCGATGATAAGTTTCCCGAAATGCTCGACATTATATATTATCGTGCGCTCGTTGCAAAAGACATTGCCTACGAAACCAACCAAGAAATATACATACTGAAAGCTCTGAACCACTTCACTAAATGTCTTGAATTCGAACCCGAAAATCCAAGCATCTGCTACGAAACGTCTATCATATTATTGCAATACGCCGAGTATGATCATGCACGCGAATTGCTCGAAATTGCTTATAAAAACCGCTCTTCATTCGAACGCATCGAGATTCTACTCGCTATTGCCTACTATGGCATTGGCAATATCGAATTGGCTACAAAGCACCTAAATATTGCTCGCGAAACGATATCTAACACCGACGAAATCTTTCTATCGGTATTCCCCGATGCTATCTCTTTTATCAAACAATAAGTTATGAAAAAAATACTCACTATCATCTGCGCTTTGATTATAGCAAACTGCTCGTTGATAAATGCCAATAATACGACCGATTCGGTTGCTACCGACAAATCGTATGTCGACGTGATTGCCGATTGGTACGACCAACATATGAACTACGGCACTATCTCTGCTCTCATGGCGGTGGAGAGTTCGTTCATCCCTTTCCCTTCGGAAGTAGTTGTGCCTCCTGCTGCTGCTGTCTCAGCGCGCGAGGAGTCGAACCTCAATTTCTTCCTTATCATTCTATTTGCCACTCTCGGTGCTATCATCGGCGCTTTGGTCAATTATGTCCTCTCGGTCAGCCTCGGTCGTGCTATTATCTATCGTTTTGCCGATAGTCGTCTCGGACACCTCTGCCTCCTCTCGAGCGACAAAATCAAACAAGCCGAAGAGTATTTCAACCGCAAAGGAGCTGTGGCAACTTTCGTGGGTCGTCTCATCCCTGGCATTCGCCAACTCATCTCAATCCCTGCCGGCTTGGCGCGCATGCCACTCGTGCCTTTCGTGCTCTACACCGCGCTTGGTGCTGGTATCTGGAACGTAGTGCTCGCCGTGATTGGCTATATCGTAGGCGACAATATGGACCTCATCAACAAATACTCACACGAAATGGGCTACATCATCCTCGCCATCATCGCCCTCGTTGCTATATATTACATTATTAAAAAAGTAATAAAGAAAAAGTGAAATTCGCACTAATCGGACATCCCGTATCGCATTCGTATTCGGCACAATACCTCAATGCTAAGTTCAAAACCGAAGGTATTGACGCCCATTACGAACTGATAGACTTGACCGATATAGCCGACTTTATCGACTTGGCGCGCTCGGGCAAATACGCGGGATTCAATGTGACTATACCGCACAAACGCGCAATTATACCCTACCTCGATGCTCTCTCGCCTGAGGCTGAAGCTGTAGGTGCTGTGAATATGGTGGAAATCAGAGGCAACCAACTAATTGGTCACAACACCGATATTGTGGGCTTTCACAATACTTTCAAGCCTCTGCTTAAACCTAACCACTCACACGCAGTCATACTTGGTACAGGCGGTGCCTCGCAAGCAGTGCAATATGTGCTCGATGGGTTGAACATACCGTTCCAACTTGTCACCCACAAGCAACTCGATAGTGGTATCATCACCCAATTGGCTCCTATTATAATAAACACTACGCCATTGGGCATGCACCCCCACATCGACTCTGTACCTAATATCGACTACTCGCAAATCACACCCAACCACCTTGTGTACGACCTTGTGTATAACCCAACGGAAACCCGATTGCTACAACTTGCTAAGCAACAAGGTGCTACAACCCAAAACGGACTCGCAATGCTCTACGCTCAAGCCGACGCCGCCCTCGATATTTGGATGAAAATGTAGAGTACATATAACTATTGACTATTGACTATCGACTATTGACTATAAACCAATAAAATTATGAAAATTCAAATTATCAACAAATCGCGCCACGCGCTCCCTCAATACAGCACACCGCTATCTGCAGGTATGGACCTCCGTGCTAACATCGACGAACCTATCACTCTCGGTCCGCTCGAACGTCGCCTAATCCCTACTGGACTATTCATTGCCCTTCCCGAAGGTTATGAGGCACAAATACGCCCTCGCTCGGGTCTCGCTTTCAAAAATGGTATCACTGTGCTCAACACTCCTGGCACTATCGATGCCGACTATCGTGGCGAAATTGGCGTTATCCTCGTCAACCTAAGCAACCAACCTTTCACTGTCAACGACGGCGACCGCATCTGTCAGATGGTTATCGCACGCCACGAAACAGCTGAATTTATCGAAGTAGAAACCCTCGATACCACCGAACGTGGCGAAGGCGGTTTTGGTCACACTGGCAAAAAATAACTCCTCCTCTCTCTCGAAATGCTAAGAATCCTATTCATAACCATATTATCTGCTTTGTGCATTGGCCTATCGGCTCACACCGAATATGCCGATTCGATGTTTCGTGCCTCTATCCAAGCCGAACAACTAAAAGACTCGACCCATCGCGATAGCGTAATATACACCATATTCCAAGCCAAAGATCTACAACTCAAAGGCAACCACAAAGAGGCTATAAACTTGCTATACAAAGTGCTTTGGGATGGTCATAAAAACGACCCTCAACTCAATGCTCTATCGCACTATATGGTGTATGAATCGCAGTACGAACTAAAACAATACAGCGACGCAATCCAATCTATCGAAATAGCAAACATGCTTGAGCCTAACAACACGTTGTATCTCAAATGCTATGCCCTAATGCTACAAGGATTCCAGCAATACCACAAGGCTATCACTCAATTCCAACGCCTCAACAAACTAGAACCATACAACACCGAGAACATATACACCCTTTGCAACTTGTATATAAAAACGTATCAATACAGCAAAGCGCATAAAGAACTCGACAAATACGAAAAACTCGAGGGCGAATCTATCGAATCGGTGGCTACTCGCGCAAGCATATTGAAACATTCAAATAAAGCGCACAAGATAGAACCGCTCATTCTCAAATACATAGACAAACATCCCGAGGACCACTACAATGCATCTTTTGTGTTAAATAATGTGTATGTAGTGGAAAACGAAACCGAAAAATCGTGCAAACTGCTCACATCTCTCAACCAACAGTACCCTAACGATGCAAATATCCTCATGTTGCTTGCCGAACACTACAAACGCGCCGACAACGACTCGCTCAACGAACAGTACACCATCGAGGCTATAAACACAACCGACATACCTACTGCTCAAGCTATTCAACTATCTCGCCCATTCTTGGCTGGATATTTGCACGACAACGACTCAATTGGTCTGAACCGAACCCTCGAACTACTCAACAGAGTGTATCCTAACGATATAGCTGTGCTCGAACTTCAAGCCGACATCTACAAGTCGCAACAAGACACTTTGCGCTGGAAACAAACTCTGTATAAAATAAGAGAACAAAAAGACGACGACAAAATCGACCTCGAACTCGTAAAAATATCCGAAGCTCAAAACAACTCAAAAGAGCTTCTCACCCTCACCAAAGAAGGATACCAAAAATTCAATAGCGACAAATGGGCGTTCTTTTACCTCATCAGTTTGCGACACAATCAGATGACTGATTCGCTATTTGCCGAAGGCTTCAGAATACTGCCATCAATCACTACTCCTACATTCAAAAGCCTTATATATCAAACCATTGGCGACACTTATTACGCAATAGACAACGAACCACTTGCTATGCAAATGTACGATAGTTGCCTCGTCTACGACCCAAACAATGCCAACGTGCTCAACAACGTAGCTTACAACATAACCAAACATACTAATCCCGACCTCAAAAAGGCCGAAAAAATGGCGGCAAAAGCCATCGAATTAGAACCCGACAACACATACATCATCGACACCTATGCCTGGATTCTATTCCTTCAAGGCGACAACTTCTTGTCTGAATTCTATTTTGATAAACTACTCCGCATCGAAAACTACAACGAACTAAGCATCGAAACCCTATACCACATAGGTTGCTTATACCTAAAAACCAATCGAATCGACAAAGCAAAAGAGTATTGGCGCAAAGCCCTCGAAATATACAACCAAGACCCTGATAGCTTCAACGAAAAAGACATCATAGAAACCATTATAATTTTCTTCGAAAACAATGAAAACTAACAAGATAGCTCTAATAATAACAGCCATCGCGCTCTTAATCCTATCTGGCTGTAAAACACGACAAATAGCTCAAAAACCAACTCAAGAGCAACCTCGAATCAACATATGCGAATTGACTCAAAAGGCCTACGAAGCACAACCTCAATTCGCCACTATGAATATATCAAAACTAACTATGTCGGTCGACTACGACAACATGAATTTTACATTCAAATCCTCAATCCGCATCGTTACCGACAGCATCATTAGCATCAGTATCCAACCTGCCCTCGGCATCGAAATGTTCCGCGCCGAGTTCACACCTCAACACTTCACTATCTACGACAAACTCAACCGCCGCTATTCGCAAAATAGCTACGAATATATCAAACTCAGCTGGGGCATCGACGTCAACTACAAAGCCATCGAGGCTCTATTCTCTCACCAAATATTCACCCCACAGTCAACCAAACCGCAAGAGATATGCAAAGACTTCAAAGTCTATAACATTGCCGACACAACATCTATCGTGAGCACCACGCCAATAGGCAAATTCACACAACAATTCGACATCGACACTAACAACAACCGCCTAACTATGACTGGCGTACGTCACGAAAACGACCTCGTGATTGCTATAACCTACGGCGCACTCAAAGCATTCGACAAAATCCTGTTCCCTCAAGATGTCTATCTACAAACTACTATGACCGAAGCCAACGTAGCGGCATCTCTCAATATCGAAAAAATCAAATTCAACGAACCATACAGCACATCTTCGCTCAACATATCGCGCTACAAAAAGGTAGGACTAATGGATTTGCTCAAAAAATAAACCACCCTACCCGCAAGCAACGTTCAAGCAACCTATGCCGAAGAAGAGTGACATAACCTCAAACCAAACACCACACCCGAAAATGAAACAAAAACTCATCATAATCATATTGTGCATCGCACACTGCACCCTAAGTTTCAACCTCAACGCACAATCAATCAAAGAACTCGAAGCTCAAAAGAAAAAAGCTCTCGACGAACTCGCTGTGACCAACCGCCTACTCAACGAAACTCAAAAGAACAAAAAGGGCACTGAAAACAAACTCAACCTACTCAAACAATCAATCAAACAAAGCACCAACTACATCAATGCCCTCAACCAAGAAATCGGTGCCCTCGATGCCAACATCTCAAACCTACAAGCATCGCGACTCTCGCACCAACAACGCCTCCAACAACTCAAATACGAATATGCACTCTCTACCCGAGCAATATACTCACACCACAAATACTTCTCACCTATCATATTCATCTTCTCGGCCGACAACTTCAACCAAGCCATTCGTCGCTTCCGCTACCTACAGCAAGTTGCCGCACATCGCAAATACCAGGCCCGCGAAATCGAGAAAATCACAAAACAACTAATTGAAGAAGAAAACATCCTAACCGAAAACCGCATACAAAAAGAGACAGCCGTTAGCGCAAAAACACTCGAACAACAACGCCTCGAAGAACAACGTAAAAAACGCAACGACGAATTAGCTTCTCTCAAAAAGAAAGAAACAAATCTCAAAAAGAAACAAAAAGAACAACAAGCCAAAGCCGACAAACTCAACCAAAAAATCCAAAACATGATCGCAGCCGAAATCAAACGACAAAAAGAAGAAGCTGCAGCCAAAGCCAAAAAAGAAGGCAAATAAGATCCATACGAACTCAGCAAAGAAGAAAAACTCGTTGCTGGCAGCTTCGAAGCCAACAAAGGCAAACTCCCTCGCCCAGTGGAAAAGGGTCTTATTAGCGGACACTTTGGCATACAACCCCACCCTTTCCTCGACAAAGTGCAAGTCAACAACAAGGGCACCTACTTCCAGATACCTGCAGGTTCCGATGCCCGCGCCGTATTCGAAGGCGAAGTCACACAATGCTTCTCAGTGCCAGGTAGCAACCAATCCGTCATCATCAAACATGGCAACTACCGCACCGTATACTCCAATCTCGTAACCCTTTACGTCAAAGTAGGCGACAAAGTATCTACCAAACAAAAAATCGGAAAAGTATACACCGACACCGAAAACGACAACAAAACCGAACTATATTTCATGCTCTACAAAGACACCGAAATACAAAATCCCGAATCTTGGTTAGCAAATTAGTTCCAAACTATTGCCCATATCACAAAAATATAGTATCTTTGCACTTCTAAAACGATAAGCGAAATCCGAGTCACATGCCTCGCCAATCGCTACTAAAAAATCTGAATATATTATTAATAAAGCGAAGCCCGAGTCTCACGGCTCGCTACTCGCTACTAAAAATCTAAATATATGAACGAAAAAGTAAAATGCCTCATCATCGGCTCAGGCCCTGCTGGCTACACTGCCGCAATCTACGCTTCTCGCGCTAACCTTGCCCCAGTTCTCTACGAAGGTATGCAATCTGGTGGTCAGTTGACTCAAACTACTGAAATCGAAAACTTCCCTGGCTACCCAGAAGGTATCGACGCTAACCTCATGATGGCCGACCTCCGTGCTCAAGCAGAACGTTTTGGCACCGACGTACGCTTCGGTTGCATCACTGATGTTGACTTCAGCTGCTCTCCTAAAAAACTCACAGTTGATGGCGAAAAAATCATCGAAGCCGACACTGTTATCATTGCTACAGGTGCAAGTGCTAAATACCTCGGTCTCGCCGACGAACAAAAATATATGGGCAAAGGCGTATCTGCTTGTGCTACTTGCGACGGTTTCTTCTACCGCAAAAAAACTGTTGCCGTAGTTGGTGGTGGCGACACTGCTTGCGAAGAAGCTTGCTACCTTGCTGGTCTTTGCGAAAAAGTATACCTCATCGTTCGCAAACCATTCCTCCGCGCTTCTAAAGTAATGCAAGACCGCGTATTCAAAAACGAAAAAATCACTGTCCTCTTTGAGCACAACACTCAAAGCCTCTATGGAGAAGACCTCCTCGAAGGTGCAAAACTCATCAAACGTAAAGGCGAAGCTGACGAAGAAATCGTTGACATCAAAATCGATGGATTCTTCCTCGCTATCGGTCACCACCCTAACAGCGACATCTTCAAAAAATACATCAACACTAACGAAGAAGGCTACATCCTCACCGAACCATTCCGCCCTCTTACAAATGTGCCTGGCGTATTCGCTGCTGGCGACGTTGCCGACCCTATCTACCGTCAAGCTATCTGCGCTGC
>JAZLEE010000198.1:0-17046 GCA_045615085.1 Candidatus Aphodosoma sp.
AACATTTTGTTTGTTGACTTAGTCAATTTCTTTTCCATAATAATTAAATTTTATTTGGTTCGACAAAGGTACAATAAATATTTGAGAGTTCAATTTACCCCCCCCATTAACATTTATTTAACATTTAGAGACATTATTTAATTCTTTACAAAAGTGAGTCGCTCCCAGATACAGCGAGGGATTAGTGACCAGAAGAAGGTGAGAAGTGCAAATTTCCAATCGATGATGGCAACGCGCTTTTTGCGTAATATTGCTTCTGTAGCTTTACGACCAGCATACTCTTTGGCCATCATCATTGGGTAGTGCTTATTAGGATTGAGAATATCCGTTGCGGCAAAGCCTGGACGAATGTCGGTGAATTGGATATTCAGTTGCTCCATACGCGCCAATTGTGCCAAGGCGGTGATATAGTGCGACTGCATGCGTTTGGTGGCAGAATAAGCAGCGGCTGTGCCAAGAGGTTTAGTGCCTGCAATGGACGAGATAACTGCGATATGCCCAGGTCGGTTGGTACGCTTGAAGTAGTTGTAAGCCCAATCGACCATACGCATAAAACCATAGCCATTGACATCGAAGATTTTCTTTTCGATTGTAGGGTCGAGAGTAGGATTTTGGAAACCTATACCCGAGACATTTATAAAAAGATCTATTTCGCCTAACTTGGATAGCAGAGATTCAACCGATTCAACAGCTGAGTCGGTAGTGATATCTATTCGTTCATAAGCCACTTTCGTGCCAAACTCGGGATTAAGAGCTATCTCTTTTAGCAACTCCTCGCGACGACCAGCAATGCCGACATGCCAACCTGCACGTAGAAGATTGATGGCTATCTCGCGACCCAACCCTGATGTTGCACCTATAATTATTGCTTTCATATTTTTATTCTATTTCAATGCAAAGGTAGATATATTTTCCGTACTATGCAATACAAAATACCATTTTTAATACAAATTAACATACAATCTAGTGTAGATTATATATAGCAACAAAAAAAAGGTTGACTATCTTTCGATAATCAACCTTTTTATGTAGCGGGATCGAGAATTGAACTCGAGACCTCCGGGTTATGAATCCGACGCTCTAACCAACTGAGCTATCCCGCCATACTTCCTTTCCTTAAAAAGCGAGTGCAAAGTTACGAATTTTTTGCGAAACTACCAAATATTTTGATGTGTTTTTTATATTCAACACATCAAAATATTGGATATCAAACTATTGCATTAGAATTTAGATGCGATATTTGCAGCAATTTCGGCCATTTCAGAGGCTTCGAGTTTGAGTTTTGGATTAGAAATCACCATATCTTTTTCGGAATTCATTGGAATTAGGTGCACGTGTACGTGTGGGACCTCCATTCCCATAACCGCCACACCCACACGTTTGCATGGTACAGCAGCTTCGATAGCTTTGGCTACTTGTTTAGAAAACATCATCAAGCCAGCATACATATCGTCGTCCATATCGAAGATATAGTCGCCTTCTTTGTCAGCTTCAAACTTTGGAATGACAAGAGTGTGACCTTTTGTCATTGGAGCGATATCGAGGAACGCAAAAAAGCGATCGTTTTCTGCTACTTTGTAGCAAGGGATTTCGCCATTGATTATTTTTGTGAAAATAGTCATACAAATTGAGAATTGAGAGTTGAGAATTGAGAACCGAAGGTCTTTGAGCCTTTGGCGATAAAATTAACAACTTCGTTGTTGATTATTAAATTGAAATTTCGAGGATTTCGAGCATGAGAGTACCTGCAGGGACTTTAGCTTCGGCTACGTCGCCTACCTTTTTGCCCATCAATGCTTTAGCGATAGGAGTAGTCACAGCGAGTTTGCCTTCACGGATGTTTGCTTCGTTTTCAGACACAAGCATATAGTTCATCTCACGACCAGTTTTTTGGTCTTTCACTCGCACTTTAGAAAGTATTTGGATAGAATCAGAAGAGACCATTGATTCATCGAGAATGCGTGCATTAGCAAGAGTATCTTTGAGTTGTGCAATTTTCATTTCAAGCAAACCTTGTGCTTCTTTTGCAGCATCATATTCAGCATTTTCGCTCAAATCGCCTTTATCGCGTGCTTCAGCAATTTGTGCTGAGATGCGTGGGCGTTCAACAGACTCTAATTGTTTGATTTGATCAATAAGTTTCTTGTAACCCTCTTCGGTCATGTAAGTTACAGCCATAATAATTAATTAGTAGTTAATAATTAGTAATGAGTGATTATTTTTATTATTAATTAGTTTTTTGAAAGATAATAACAAAGTGAGAAACCCAGCTTTTTTATAAGCTGGATCTCTCAATATTCTTTATACTTCTCGTTTAGGTGATGCAAAGGTAGTAACTATTTTTGACCTATGCAAATTTTAGGAGTAGAAGTGTAGATTTTTAACGTAATAAATCACAAGAATGTGCATTATACACCTCAACAATACTTTTTATTAAATATTTCGCTTGCGATAAAAGCCTTTCTCACATCATCAACATTCGAGAAATCGAGGTCGACGATAGAGGTATCATTCGTAGTATTTGGCGTAGATTCGGCTTTTTTAGTTTTAGTTTGATTTTTTGCTTGTTCGGCTTGACGCTTAGCACGCAAAATCTCGGCTTGACGCGCCTTTTCGGCCAACTCTTTTTGGCGTTGTTTCTCCTCGAGTTGTGCTTTTTGTTGCTGCTCGAGCAATTCTTTTTCGTGTTGTTGTGCCGCCGTAGCTTCGGCTGCTTCGCGAAGCATACGAATTAGGTCGTTTTCTTCAACCTCAACGTCGTTTGGCATTGGTTGCTCATCAGAGGCCTCATAACTCTCGGTTGATGGTTGAGGTCTTTGCGCTTGGTTCTTCTTCTTGTTCTTAACAAGTGAGCCTATGCCCGAGAGAACAAGAATTACAACATAAAATATTATTTCTATAAAATCTTCCATAATAATTTAATTCATAATTCATAAACTAAAATTAAATAATTCGAAATATCGATTATCATTATAAATTATTTTAATGCCCAAGAGTCTTTGTCGAGGTTGCGATAGTTGATTGCCTCGGCTATGTGGGTGAATTGTATGTTTTCGGAGCTATCGAGGTCGGCTATTGTGCGCGACATTTTGAGTATTCGGTCGTAGGCACGTGCCGAAAGGTTGTGTTTGGTCATCGCCTTATTGAGCAAATCTTGCCCCTTGGCGTCCAACTGACAATATTTACGTATGAGTTTCGAACCCATCTGAGCATTGCAATATACGCCTTCTTCGGCTTTGAAACGTTCGGTTTGGATATTGCGTGCTGCAATGACACGAGCGCGAATCGTAGCACTGCTCTCCGATGGTCGGGCATCGGCCAATTGAGCGAAAGGCACAGGCACAATCTCGATATGCATATCGATGCGGTCGAGGAGCGGACCCGAGATGCGACTCAGATAGCGTTGCACCACGCCAGGGGCGCAAGTGCACTCATGATTAGGGTCATTGTAATAACCACAAGGACAAGGGTTCATCGATGCTACGAGCATGAAACTTGCAGGATAGTCGACCGTCATCTTAGTGCGCGACACTGTGATTTTGCGGTCTTCGAGCGGTTGGCGCAAGACTTCGAGCACAGCACGTTTGAATTCGGGAAGCTCATCAAGAAAGAGCACGCCGTTGTGAGCCAAAGAGATTTCGCCCGGTTGCGGATAAGTGCCACCCCCCACGAGAGCCGTGTCGCTAATCGTGTGGTGCGGATTGCGGAACGGACGACGAGTGATAAGTCCAGAATTGCCATCGAGTTTGCCAGCCACGGAGTGTATCTTGGTAGTTTCGAGTGCCTCGTGCAGAGTGAGCGGAGGCAAAATAGTAGCAAAACGTTTGCTCATCATACTTTTACCAGCACCAGGAGGACCCACCATGAGTATGTTGTGACCACCAGCTGCTGCTACTTCTAAAGCGCGTTTCACAGATTCTTGCCCCTTCACCTCGTCGAAATCGACATCAAACTTATCAACACTCGCAAAAAATTCGGCGCGAGTATCTATAATCGTAGGTTCTATATTCTTCTCTCCATTGAGAAATTGCACTACATCGACAATCGTTTCAGCTGCAATAACATCGAGATTATTCACTACGGCAGCCTCGTGTGCATTTTCGCTCGGAACAATCAGACCTTTGTAACCTTTTTCTCGCGCAAGAATAGCAATAGGCAAAGCCCCCTTAATTGGTTTCAACGACCCATCGAGCGACATTTCGCCCATCATCATATATTTGTCGATAAGGTCGTCTTTAATAGTTTCGTTGCCCGCCAACATACCAATAGCCAAAGGCAAATCGTATGCCGAACCCTCTTTGCGAATATCGGCAGGTGCCATATTGATGACCACACTACGACGAGGGATGTCAATTCCATTATGCTTCAAAGCCGAATAGATACGCTCGTGACTCTCGCGCACAGCATTATCGGGCAAGCCCACTAACATGAACTTGATACCAGGCGACACACTGACTTCGATAGTCACCTCAAATGCACTGATGCCTTGTACTGCAGCGGCGTAGGTTTTGACAAGCATATTTTTGAATTAAGAGTTAATAGCTATGCTATTGATTTTTTTAATTTTTTAACAAGATGTTAATACTTTGCAAAGATACAAAAAAAATCGACTAAATACAATAGTTTAGAGAACAAATTGTTTAGTCGATTTTTTATTGTGATTAGATACGTGAGACTGTAAATGTTGGATTAGTCGTTATGAGCTAAGGCTCTCAAGAATGTATGAGGTAACCAAACGTTATCCATATCTTTGCATTTAGCGAATAGAGGTGCAATGTCAGCATCGCGGAAACCAGCAATACCACAACCTATGCGAGTGACCAAAAATTTCAAATTAGGGTGCTCTGCGGCATATTCGATGAATTGATCTACATATGGACGAATAGTGTCGACGCCACCTTGCATTGTTGGGATGGCATAGGTTTGACCTGTGCGCCCTACTCCAACGCCCATCTCTGCTCCAAATTTGTCGGCAGCAATGCGCGCAGCACCAGCACCATGACGACCTGCCAAATTGCTACCAAAGACAAAGATTTCATCAGGAGCAAGCGAATTGATCCAATCGGGAGTAATGCGGTCGGCTGTAGTAAATGAAGATGAATCGATAGTTGAATTTTGAATTTCATCTTCGAAATATTTGTTTGCCTTAGCTCTGTCGCGACGATATCGTTGACGCTCTTCTTTTGACAAGTTAGCCGTAAAGCAATGAATGCTAGAAAATTCCTCAAACATTCGCATTTTAGCATCACGGTCGGTACGAGCACTTGCGTGCATACCTGCAGCAGAATAATCGAATGCACGTGCATGGTCGATATTCAAACTCTTAGCCACAGCCATAACATCTTGGTTGGTACCCATAAAGGCAAAAGTCCACCCTTTTTCTTTTAATCTCTCGACAATAGAATAGATTTGCGGACCAGAAAATCTACGCGAAACATTCTCTTCTCCATCGGTAATGACGGTGACAATAGCCACAGCATCCTCCTCCTTGTCGAGATGCGTCTCCAACTCGAGAAGAGTTTGCCCCATTGCATCATAGAGAGCAGTACATCCATTTGGACGATAGGTGACATCGGTGAGTGGTGCTACTATATCTACGGCAACCCTATTGTGCAGATACGACATTACATTATCGAAGACAGTAAGAGTCACATAGTGTTCTTGTGTATCGGCATACTTTTGTTGAGCCTCTACTATGCCGCTTAGCACTTCATTAAAGCCACTAATAACACCAGGTTTGATACAGCTCATACTACTGCTTTGATCGAGAATTACTACATTGTAGATTTTAGTTTTTTCTGCTGATTTCATAATTTTTTCAAAATAATAAAGGTTGATAAAAGGTCCTATTTCTATAAACAGAGTTCTCCTGCTGATTTACAATTATTAATTCCTGCTGGACGATGCTCACAATAGCGTTCGAACCATTGTATTTTCTCGGGAGTATCTCTATAATTCCATTCGCTGATAATACAACTTGTTGTAAGGTCGTCTGCCAAAGCAAGTATTATCTCTGAGAGTTCTAATATCTGCTCTAATTGGTGGCCTTCGGGGCAAAAGAGATTCAATTGTTTAATGTGCTCATAGCCATATATCGCGCCCATAATATTGCCGGTAATCGAACCTGTAGAATCACTATCTCCATCATGATTTACCGATGCAATAATTGCCTCTTCTAGACTATTGATATGACGCAAAACACAATAAAGCGCCACAGCCCATGCCTCTTCGGCAACCCATCCTTCGCCCAATTGCATAATAGCATCAATATCAGAGATGTCGGATTTTGCCAATGCGATAGCCTTCTTGGTTAAAGATCTTAAATATTCTTTTTCTACCTCATACTGACCAACATAAATCAAGTCTAATAGACTTAATGCATCATTAAGAATATTCCAAATCTGAGATTTTGCCTCTTCGGCAGAAAGTAGCGCTACTCTATAAATCAGTTCACCTAATAGTGCTGCAGGCAAAAAGCCAAGAGGATGTTTGTGTGTATACTGCGCTATTTTGGCATTAGCCTCAGCTAATCTTATGGTATCATACGTAGAATCGCCACGCATAGTATATCCAGCAATCAACAAAGACATAGGTGCTACCCTCATCACACCACCGCAACCCTTACTATTATTAACAACATCTCGGTGCTGAATAAAAAATTTACACGCATTCAAACAAGTTATACCTGGAGCTCGGCGGTGATACATCTCAGGTAATTGAAAGAGCCAAGTATAATGATTGTCCCTCTCTTTTTCACTTGGGTTTTGAGTAAAGTACCAATCTTGATATGCATACATAACATAATCTTCAGGTATACCACCTATACCACGCATATATCCACGAGTTATACCCATCAAAATACCATTTGCAGTGAAAAGTGTCATCTGTGTGTCGTCGCTCACAAGAGCCTTACCCTTAGAATCAAGGTCAAACTTACGAATACCACCTACTCCATATTTCTCATTTATTGCTTTACGCCCCATAAATTCAACCACATAGCCAAGCGCATCACCAGCAGCGCCAGCCATCAAACAACCTCGAATAGAATCTGCAACTATTTTATTTAACTTTAAACTCATAAATCTTCCTCCTCTTAGAAATAATTGTGTAGTTTTTACATTTGCAAAGATACAACATTATTTTTACATTTTCCAAATATTTTTGCGTAAATTTTACATATTTTTATAAGATACTTATTTTTAGATATATAAGCAGTGAAATTAGGATGATTTTTGTATTAAATTTGTGTATTTCTTACATTTTATAGTAATTTTTACTAATTTTTGGAGTGGAATTTTTCGAAAAAAAGAGAGAATGTGAGATTTTTCTGATATATATATGTAGATTTTTTTTGAGGGGGGATATAAAAAAAGAACCCCTATGCGAGATAGGAGTTCTTGCGATTTTTTTGATTTATTGTTTTATTCATTCAATGCTTTGATTGCTTCGGCTACTTCGTTGAGAAGTGGGTTAATTGAGACTGGTTGACCTACGGCATATTGCATCCAATGATTTGGAGTGAGTTTGCCGATTGGATAGATGCGGCAGACTTCTTCGCCTACAACCTTATCTCTGAATTGTGCTTCGAGTTGCGATTCTACGATGTGACCGAAAGGATAGTTTGGCAAATAGAGAGGTACGTCAATCATGTGAGAATAGATTGCCAAAATAGATGAATTCTCATGTCCGAGCACTGGAGCATAGTATTTGTTCCATACCTCTTGTGCATTGCGAATGATTGCTGCCTTGAGTTGTTCGACTGTTGCATTAGGATTTTCGTACAACCAACGCCATGTGTAGATATCTACCAAAGATACACCCATAATCTCGTAAGAGCCCCAGAATACGTCGAGAGCTTGCAATGCAGTGGCTTGTGGATTAGTGTTTTTATAACCAAGCAATTCGAGGTCGCGTTTTTGGAATACGAAAGCGAGAGCTTCGGTGAATGCTGTACTTGGCACACCACACATCATATAGTTGTCGACATCGTAGACCGTGATAGTTTGTTCGACATTGTGACCAAACTCGTGAACTGCAATATTATAACCTTTATAGTCCATGCCATCGGCAGCAATACGAGTGCGGAGACGAGATACGTCGTAGGTGGCCATAGCACCCCATGCGTGACCTGCACCGAGCGATGGGTCGACTTCTATTTTACTACATACCTCTTGTGCTTTTTCGGCAGTAAAACCGAGTTTCACCATGATATTAGGCAAATCGGCTTTGAGAGCTGATGGTGTAGGATAGAGAGCGCGTGTTTGAGCAGAGAGGTCGTCTTCGCTAATAGCACTACGAGATTTGAAACCATCGTACCAAATATCAAATGGTTCAAGCTCACGACCAAGACGAGCTTTGATGAGTTCTGCCACTTGAGCAACCTCAGGTGATGATATAAATTGTACGAACATCTCCTCGATTTCTTTATCAGTTACCTCCATTTGTTGGTCGAAAGCACGTTGGATATATGTAGGGTATGCAGGGCAATATTTGTCCATTGCGATAGCCGCTTTGTAGATATCATAGAGTTTTTGATAACGCACATCAGCCTCGCGAGTATTATCAACAACATTGCCTTCGGCATCTTTCACCTCATTAGAATAAGGATTCCAAGTGTAATCGGCATTAGAGATAACTCGAGCAGGGATAGATTGGTCGATGATACGATTCATCACTTGATAAATCATGCGTTGTTTTTCAAGACCACGACCATCGGCATTGGCATAGTTAGACTTGAGTTCGTCACGCAAACCCCAGTGAGTAATGAGGGCCATATTGTCGGCGAAGAGTTGTTCGCCAGCATCGTTGCGAAGGCGACCCATCATGATATTGTAGTTAGAAATATAGTTGTCGGCACCTGTAGAACAATCGGCAAAGAGTTGATTAGCTTCAGCAGGAATACGTGCGCCAAACATATCGCCAAGACGAGCATAAGCCCACTCGGTGCGAGTCCAAGTTTTGCCCAACTCATTTTTCTCATCCAAAGTATAGCTTGGAAAATTAAGAGTAACAATAAATGCTATTTTTGAAGCAAACATATCGTCAGAAAAATGAGCAAATGGGTCAATAGCACCAAATAGTTCGTCGATAGAAGTATAAGGAGCATCACCAACGACGTGCAACGGCATTTTGAGATTGATGCTAATTTGGTTGTAACGACCATACATAGCCTCAACATTACGTTGAATAGTTTGGAATAATTGATGACGTTCTGCCTCAGTGCATTGGTAGTTAGCCTCGCAGAAAGCCACAAAATCCTCGGCCGAACCATCTTGGGCAGTCCAAAGTTTTGCAGTGCATTTCACACCACGCTCTACAAGATCTGGGTTTACTTGCGAATGTTTTGCCCAAATAGCTTTGATAGCAGCGTCGATGTCAGATTGTTTCAACGATGACATAGTTTCGGTTGTTGTTGTTTGAGTATTGCAACATGCAGTGAAAAGAAGTGCAATGGTTGCAAGAAGGGTGAATAATTTTTTCATGATATTTAAGTTTTTAGACAAGAATACATGAGGACATAATTTTTTATTTTTAACGTAAATTATCACAAATAAACCATAAATTAACGTGAATTCGATATAAATTTTATCCCACACAGAATGCACAGAAAACACGGAATTTTATTATTTATCTCCCACAGATAACACAGATTTTTTTAGATTTTGACCATACGAATAAAACGATTCGCTCTTTGACTGCGTCAAAATCGCTCTACGGATGACACAGATTGCCCTCCGGCGTTTTATATCAAAGAAACATAATAACATAAAGATTTTGTTCTTCTGTTATTATGTTTCTTTTTTTATTTTTGAAAACTTTCGAGGTGTTTCATAACGGCAAATACAAACCAGTCAGGCAAGTGCTTGATGAGTGGCACGAAGAGGTGGTTCACAAGTCCTGGCATACATTGTTTTTTACCACGGAACATTGCACGGAGAGCTTTCTTCACAAGTTTCTCAGGACGCATGCTCACACCGATACCCACTGCGACTTTACGCCAATAATCACTCAAACCATAGAGACCTGTGTCGACAGCACCAGGGCAGATAGCCGTTACGGTAACGCCAAGCGGTTTGAGTTCGTACCACAACGAGCGCGAGAAGTTGAGGATGAATGATTTAGTTGAGTTATATACATTGATGCCTGGCATTGTCATCCAAGCCGACATTGAACTCATGTTGAGGATATATCCATGTCCACGCTCAGCCATATCTGCACCAAATACTTGGCACATATGAGCTACTGTTTTCACATGAAGATCGAGCATCACGACAACGCGTTTTTTGGCAGTCTTGATAATTGGGTTAAAGAAGAAGACGCCAGCGTTGTTGATAAGCACTTCGATTTCGATGTTATTGTCTTTGCAGTATTGCAAGAGTTTTTCGGCAGCCATCTCGTCGGTCAAATCCATAAAGATAGGATGTGCTTTAACAGAGAAATCTTTCGCGATATTTTCGGCTGCTTCTTTTATCTCTTTTTCTTGATTAGAAACGATTACTAAATCATAGCCACGACTCGCTAATTCGCGAGCATACATAAGTCCGATACCCGAACTTGCTCCTGTTACTAATGCGTACATTATGAATTGAAAGTTGAAAGTTGAAAGTTGAAAGTTGAGAATTGAGAGTTGAGAGTTGAGAGTTGAGAGTTGAAACCCCTCCGCCCGTTGGGCACCTCCCCTAAAACAGGGGAGGAATATAAGGTTACCATGCTTTTGATGCATTATCCTTACTCCCTATTCCCTATTCCTTAATTTAAAGTTCTGCTTCGGCTTTGGCAATTTCTTTTTTAAGTTTTTCTGGGAGGTTGTCGACGCAATGGTGACAACGCATCTCTTTGGTGTACATACGACCGATGCAGTAGTTGGAGTGTTTGCAACCACTACGATATGATGAGTCGGATGCTGCAAGTTTGTTGACAAAGTCGGTGTCGTGCACCAAAGCACGAGCCATTTGTACACACTCGAAACCTTCGCTAAGCACTTCGTCAATCTTAGCACGGCTAACCAAACCACCTACGTAGATGAGTGGACATTTGAGTTCGGCACGGAATTTTTTGGCATCTTCGAGGAAGTAAGCCTCTTGGAATGGTACAGTAGGAATCATCACACGACCTACGACATGAAGTGCGGCTTTGAGCCACCAGAATTTTGCCATATCCATATAGTAAGCCAAAGTTTTGATAGGCATAGCACCACGCATAACAGCCATTGGGGCTTTGCTGACGAAACCAGCCGAAAGCACGATGCCATGAACACCGGCAGCCTCGATTTCTTTAGCGATTTGGATAGATTCAGGGATTTGGATACCGCTCTTGAAACCGTCGTACATATTGTGTTTAACAACAACAGCCATGTCGTCGCCAGCGCAACGCATAACTTCGGCAAGCACAAGTTTCATGAAACGCATACGATTTTCGAGCGAACCACCGAATTTGTCGCGACGTTTGTTTACGTATGGCGAGAGGAATTGCGAGATGAGATAGCCGTGACCAGCGTGGATTTCGACACAGTCGAAACCAGCCTCGCGACACATGTTGACAGCACGACCAAAGTCTTTGACAAGTTCCATAATCTCGGCCTCTTTCAAACCACGCACGATGGTTGGCGAATAGAGGTTGAAGCCCGACGATGGGCCTACTGGCATACAACCACAAGTGTAGTAGTGAGTCATATTACCACAGTGACCGAGTTGGATACTTGCTTTTGCACCTTCGGCATGGATGCCATCGGTGAGGCGTTTGAGTTCGGGGATGATCTCTTCGCGCATCCAGAGTTGACCATCGAAACTAACACCGCTGCGGTTGACAGCACAATAGGCAACTGTAGTCATACCAACACCACCACGAGCAACGGCTGTGTGGTAGTCGTAGAGGTCTTGAGATGGGCGATTGTTATACGCCATATTTTCGAACGCAGCCGAACGGATAGTGCGGTTGCGAAGCGTGATTGGTCCTAATTGATAGGGAGTGAATAAGTTTGACATTTTTTTTTAATTCATAATTCACAATTCATAATTCATAATTATAGTTACATCCATTTTCTCCATTATGAATTGCCGATTGATATTAATAAATGCGAGGGAATACTCGTTTAAGTTTCTTTTCGTCGAATTCGTCTTTGAATTCTGCTTTATATTTTTTGTAGATTGAGTTTGCACGTGGCACAAGGTTAGCCATAGTCCAGATAACAAACACTACGCCCGACATACTCCATGTGAGGATTGCAAAACCTGTCCACTCAACAATTTCGCCGAAATAGTTGGCAGATGTCACATAACGATACATACCTTTTTTAGGCAAATAGTGTTTTGTGTCGCCAGGTTTGCGAAGATTGCGAATAACGTGGTCAGAGTGAAGGTTGATAGCCATACCTGTGAAGAAAATCAATGTACCGATGATGAATTGTGGTGTAGCCAACCACTCTGCTGTGTACATATCTTCTGGCGAGAGATAGAAAATCCATTCACCTTGCATGAAACCGTTCAAAGTATTGAACACCATACCCATTGCCATGATTGCGATAGGCATTTTGCTTTTGCCTTTGAGGATAATTGGGAAGATGAATGAACGTTGGAAATAGTGCAATTCGAACAAAAGGAAAAATACAAGTGGAGCAGCATTCCACTGACGGTCAGATTGCATCCACATATAGAGCAATACGATGAACACAGGACATTCCATCAACACCCACGCTACTTTGTTGTTGATAGCAGGGCCCCATTTACTTGAAATCATTTTGCCATAACCGGCTTCTACAAAGTAAAGTGCGATGAATACTATCACGGCTATCGCAACCATGATAGTCAAGAAAGAATCAAATTGTGATAATGTTAAAAGCATATTTTTTTGAATTATTTTAGTGCTTGATAAGCTGTGTTGTGCATCAATTCTTTGAAGTTGACACCTGTGCCATTGTGTTGGAAGTTGACATACATCAATACGATTGTCTCTTCTTTTGGGTCGATGATATAGTCAGTGCCAAACATACCACCCCAACGAGCAGAACCTTCGCTAAGTGGTGTACGCCACAAGAATTCTTCGCGATATGTGTCCCAAGCAAGGCCAAAACCAATGTCGCCACGAAGGTCTTTCACATTGTTGCGCATCATCATTTCGATTGTTTTGCGGCCAAGGATACGGTGGTTGTTGAATTCACCACCATTGAGAATCATTTGACAGAATTTTGCATAGTCGAGAATTGTACCACTCAAGCCAGCACCTGTCGAACAATAGACTTTCGCACCGCTATATGGATATGTTTGATAGAGTTCGTGTGTGCTCTTTTGAAGTGGACCACCTTTTGGATATGTGTAGAGAGTCACCAAACGATGCACTTTGTCTTCAGGGAGATAGAAGTATGTATCTTCCATGCCAAGAGGGTCGAAGATTGTCTCTTTCAAGAACACATCGATTGGTTTACCCGAAAGGATTTCGGCCAAACGACCGAGCACTTCGATATTCATACTATAAGTGAATTGCTCGCCTGGGTTGTGTTTCAACGGAGTTTTAGCGAGGCGGTTTACCATCTCTTCGAGAGGGATTGAATCCAACGAATTAAGAGGGTGCACACCACAAGCTTTCATAATATCCCAGTGGTAGCCAGCATAACAGATACCAGAAGTGTGAGTCATAAGGTCGCGGATAGTGATGTCGCGCGATGCTGGTTTTGTAGTCCAAGTATTAGTTGCTTTGTCGTAAGTTTCCAACACTTGTGGATTTTCGAAAGCAGGGATATATTTTTTGATTGGTTCGTCGAGTTGGAACAAACCTTGTTCCCACAATGTCATGAGTGCGCACACCGCAATAGCTTTAGTTTGAGATGCCATACGGAAGATATCTGTACGCTCGCATGGGATTGAATCTTCGATATTACGCCAACCATAAGCTTTGTAGTGAACAATTTGACCTTTGTGCACCATCATAGTCACGGCTTGTGGCATAAGTTCTTGGTCAACCATGCGTTGGAAAGCAGAGTCGATGCGTGCAAGACGCTCTACAATCACGCCTTCAGGTTTTGACACTTCAACCAATTGCTGTGGTTTTTGCTCTGTTTTTCGTTCTATTTTGATTGTGCATGACGCAAATAGAACAACTACACTTGCCAATACAGCAAATGCACCGAATGTTAATTTATTGATTTTCATAGATATAAATTATATTACAAACAACTTGCAAAGTTACGAATTTTTTGACGATATATGCGCCGTTTTTAGGTATTTTTAAGATTTCAACTCTTTTATCACCTCATAAGGCCACTTCCAATACTGCAAAACAGATTGCGAAATCATCGGAGCAGTGATGATACCCCACACTCCCCAGTCAAGATATCCTACAAAAACAAAGAGTAATATCACAGTGGCAACACCCGACACAAGATAGCGTTTGTAGAATGGCACTTCGTTTTTCGCCAATAGGTATTCAGTGGCATTGACCATATTAGTTTCGAGATAGTAGTGCAACACCAAAAATGCCAACAATCCACCTGCCAACAATTGTGTTTCGCTGCCCAAAATATCTAATGCACAATTGCCCAACACCGCAATTGCCAATCCGCCACAGGCAAAAGCCACAAACACCAGCAACATCGATGTATAGAATGTGCGACGCACTCGCTCTACCCTACTCTCCACACGCCACTGAAATACTTTTGGCAAATAAACATTGGTATAGAGCAATGCCAACGACGACACAACCGATAGCAACTGCAAGGTAATACCAAACGAAGCCATATCCGAAAGCGAGATATAGATCGGTCCCACAAATGTGCTCAATCTAAATGTCAGAAATCCGCCTACAGAGGCTAATCCTAACTTCACAGCATTGGGCACTATGGCGCGTAGCACCGACTTATATTCATCATCTGGCATATTGCGCAAACCATCGACAATCTCTTGCGAATAGAATGAGCGTCGACTCATCTCCCGAATTATCAACACCGACACAAATTGCGACGCCACAATTGCCACCAAGCCCAATCCACACAACAATAGCACTACAGCCAACGCAAGATATGCCACATTGCCTATCAATATTATCTGATTTTTGCGCTTGATTAGTCCTCGCCCACTGAGCAACGAATCGTAATATAGCGTATAAAGATTATAACTATTCACCACGCAAACTATTGCCCACGCCACATACACCTCGCGCATATCGCCACTATAGTTTTGCATCAAACTATATATGTATAGTGTACCACCAATTGTCAGAAACAAAAAGAGTATCAATGCCATACGCGAATAGAAATAGCGCATTGCACCTATTGTTTTCTTCAACAATCCATAATCCACACTTGCCATATCGGCATCTGCCACATGCTCGTGTCCATCGCGTTGCAACGAGCGCACGCCACTGAACACATACGAGATATTGCGCGCAAACGACTGATTAAATCCAAAATCGAGAATACCCGTTATGAGCGTCACCGATGTGAATATTGTCCAGACACCCACAGTCTCCGATGGCAGCATACTAAGCACCATCGGGAATAGTAGTACCCCCGAACCTATGCGAAACAGCGTTGCCAATGCTGCCCATATCAAATCACGCTTACCTATGTTTTCTACTGCCACCTTTTATTTAATTCATAATGCATAATTCATAATGCATAATTAACCCTTCGGATATAATCCTTTATAATTGACTACGATATATCTCAACTAACTGATGCCCTACTCTATCAAAACTATATTTCGCGGCTCGTTCTTTTATTTTGATTGAATCATATTTTTTCGCATTATCAATCATTGCCGACATTGCCTCGACTAACGAGTTCACGTCCTTTACTGGCACAATAATGCCTGTTGTTTTGTCAATCAACTCTTCGGCAATGCCCACTGGGGTTGATATTATTGGCAATCCACATGCGGCAGCCTCTTCGAGCACAACGGCTGCTGTCTCGTAGTTCGAAAACAAGACAAAGCAGTCCGACGCATCCATCCACTCCTTCACTTGCTGTGGCGTCTGCTCGCCTGTGAATCTAATCAACCCACGACTCTCAAGTTTATAATTATCGGCCAAGCAACGAGTGAAAAATATATCTTGACCCGTGCCCACCATTATCATTTCAAAATCATTGCGTTGCTTCGACAATTGCTCCACAGCCTCTACTATTGCCAATGTATTTTTGGCTCTATTATCAAAACAACTTACATGAAGGAAGCGAAATTTGCCTTCTCTCACACGGCATGCCGTGTCCTTACTATAGAAAAAATCATCTACCACATTTGGCACTATCTGCCAATTATTGTGTTTCAACCCACATTGCTGCATCGCATCACGCAGTTTTGCCGACACAGGCATCACTGCCTTTGCATGATTCAGTATCAATTTGCTCAATGTCTTACGCATAAAGCCTTTGTAATCGCCATTCTCTGGCAAATAGCCCGACCAATGCTCCATCACCACAAACGGAATGTTATAATTCACTTGCAACCAACGAGCAAATAAACCTTGTTTTGTTAGCACATTCAAATGCACTACATCTGGCGCATCATACTTGCTACGCCAATATTGCCACAAACGGCGCAATCCATCTAACTCACCTACAAAGCCTGATTTTTTAGTATAAAGCACCACCTCTCTCACACCATCAACTACTTTATCCTCAATTTCATCTTCTTCTACTTTCTCGGTCTTATGCCAATACAACACACCAACTTCGACACCCTGAGACGCAACAGCCTGAGCATGTTTGCGCACAAACAAGCCCGACATTGCATCATATCGATGCGGATACCAAGGGGAGAGGAAAAGCACCTTGAATTGAGAATTGAGAATTGAGAATTGAGAATTGTTAGACATTGTAGAAATCTATAAAAAATCACAATTCACAATCCGCCTATTGCAAATTGTGAATTGTGTATTATAATTTATGTATTAATCTTGACAAGCACAAATAAGGTTACGGTCGCCCCAACCATTATCTACGCGTGCTACTGAAACCCAGAATTTGTTTTCTTTCACCCATGGAAGTGGGAACGCTGCTTTTTCGCGTCCGTATGCGTGGTTCCATTCGTCAGAAACAATCACATAGTCAGGGTGAGG
>JAZLEE010000199.1:0-2547 GCA_045615085.1 Candidatus Aphodosoma sp.
CATAAACTAAAATTTAAATTAACCCTGACGAAGTTTGAATTTAGGGTTTTTTTTGTTAATAACATACAAACGACCTTTTCTGCGAACGATTTTGCAGTCATCAGTGCGTTTTTTAATTGAAGCTCTTACTTTCATAGTAAAATTTTATTTAGTGTTTTATTTATATCTAAACGATATACGACCTTTTGTTAAGTCATAAGGAGACATTTCTACTTTCACCTTATCACCTGGGAGAATACGAATATAATGCATACGCATTTTGCCAGAGATACTTGCTGTGATTTCGTGTCCATTTTCGAGTTCTACACGGAACATTGCGTTAGACAACGCTTCCACAACTACTCCGTCTTGTTCAATAACGCCTTGTTTAGCCATAATTGATTATTGTTGATTTAATACAGATTCGATAATACTAAAATCAGATAGAATGTCTGCTTTGCCTTTTGCGACGGCAACCGCATTTTCGAAATGAGCTGAAGGTTTACCATCGCGTGTGCGAGTTGTCCAACCATCTCTTTCGACATAAATGTCACGTTTACCAAGGTTAATCATAGGCTCAATACAAAGAGTCATACCAGTTTTCAACATAGTACCTGAACCTCTTCTTCCATAATTTGGAACCTCTGGTGCTTCATGCATCTTACGTCCCACACCATGACCAACAAACTCGCGAACTACAGAAAAGCCTTTAGCTTCACAATGATTTTGGATTGCAAAACCAAGATCACCTAAACGTTTTCCTTCGACAGCAAACTCTATACCTTTGAATAAAGATTCTTTTGTTGTTTGAAGGAGGAGTTTCACCTCTTCCGAAATCTCGCCAACTGCAAATGTATAGGCCGAGTCACCAACAAAACCATTTAACAAAGTGCCACAATCAACTGAAATAATATCACCATCTTTCAAAATTACCTTATCAGAAGGAATACCATGAACAACTTGATCGTTGACTGATGTACAAAGCGACGCTGGGAATCCGCAATAACCTTTAAAGGCTGGAATAGCTCCATTGTCACGGATAAATTCTTCAGCGAGTTTATCTAGTTGAGCCGTCGTAACACCTGGCTGAATTACTTTAGCTAATTCAGCCAGAGTCTTACATACGAGCAGATTGCTCTCTCTGAGCAATTCTATTTCTTCTTCTGTTTTAAGAAATATCATCTTATTAATAAGCAGCTATAGAACCTGAACGACCTTTAATACGTCCTGATGCCAAAAGACCATCATAGTGACGATTAACCAAATGACTTTCGATTTGTTGGAGAGTATCAAGAACCACACCTACAAGGATAAGGAGTGATGTACCTCCGTAGAATTGAGCAAACTCATTGGTGATACCGAAAATGCTTGCAAAAGCAGGCATGATAGCAACAAGAGCCAAGAAGAAAGAACCAGGGAGAGTGATACGTGACATAATTACGTCAAGATACTCTGCTGTTTTCTTGCCTGGTTTAACGCCAGGGATAAAACCATTATTGAGTTTCATTTGCTCAGCCATTTGTGTTGGATTAACAGTAATAGCTGTATAGAAATAAGTAAATACAATAATCAAAAGAGCAAATACGAAGTTATACCAGAAACCTGTGTTATCCATGAAAGCAGTCATAAAACCAGAAACACCATCTGAGTTAAAACCAGCAAACATGATAGGTACCATCATAATAGCTTGAGCAAAGATGATAGGCATAACACCCGCAGCATTAACTTTCAAAGGAATATATTGACGAACACCGCCATATTGTTTGTTACCTACCATACGTTTTGCGTATTGTACTGGCACTTTGCGAGTACCTTGAACAAGCAAAATAGAGAAAGCGATAACAACGAGAAGGATAACGATTTCAGCCAAGAACATTACAAGACCACCACCAGCATCACCAATACGAGAGATAAACTCTTGAGTAATAGCTGCAGGGAAACGAGCAATGATACCAATCATGATGAGCATTGAAATACCGTTACCAATACCTCTGTCAGTCATACGTTCGCCGAGCCACATAACAAACATTGAGCCGGCACACAAGATTAAAGTAGAAGAAATAGAGAACCACAAACCTTCAGGCATCGCTGAACCTGCATGCAACATTTGCACTTTGAGGTTAACGAGATAAGAAGGGCCTTGGAACAAGAGAATAGCTACAGTAAGATAGCGAGTTATTCTATTGATTTTATTACGACCACTCTCGCCTTCACGTTGCATTTTTTGGAAATAAGGAATTGCAATAGTAAGCAATTGGACAACGATTGATGCAGAGATATAAGGCATAATACCCAAAGCAAAGATAGAAGCGTTAGAGAATGCACCACCTGAGAACATATCAAGGAGTGACATAAGACCGCTACTTGTTTGTTGTTGAAGAGCAGTCAACGCCTCTGGATTGATACCTGGAAGCACGATGAACGAACCGAAACGATAAATCAAGATGAACAAGATAGTTACACCCAATTTATTGCGAAGATCATCGATTTTCCAAATATTTTTTAAAGTCTCTATAAATTTCATTGTAATTACAATTTAACTACGCTACCGCCAACAGCGAGGATAGC
>JAZLEE010000200.1:0-3233 GCA_045615085.1 Candidatus Aphodosoma sp.
CCGAGGCTAACTTCCTTTATCAATGGCGGGCTGCGCTTCTCGCAAGAGTTGTAACCTATATGGTCGGCAGATTACAAAGAGTTGGAACCCCTCAAATCCTGTTTTATAGGAATTTTTCTCAACAAATGGCAGTGCGATTTCCTTCAAGAGCGATTATCCCCTACGGGTTAGTCGCTCTTTCTTATTTCAGCATTTTTTAGCACATCTCTTGTGTTTTGGGTTCTTTTGCACAATACCAAAAGTAACAAAGATGTTTCATAATTGTATAAAGTACAATATGTTACACACTAAAAGTCTATCTAACTGACTATATGTGAATAACTTTTTTGCAATTTATGTATGAAAAATATTGCATAAATCAGAAAAAAGTAGTAACTTTGCATTCCTAAAAAATGCATTGTTTCTTAAGTATAAATAATATGAAAAAAAGTCCATTACAATTAGCGCGCGCATCGTATCAACCTAAATTGCCCGCTTCGCTTCAAAAAGGTGTTGTTTTGACTGCAGGTGCAGCAACAGAATCAGTTGCTAACCAAGCTCAAATTCAACAACTTTTCCCTAATACCTATGGAATGCCTCTTATTAAATTCGAACAAGGAGAAGAAAAAGAATACCCTACAGTGAGCGTGGGTGTCATCCTTTCGGGTGGACAAGCTCCAGGTGGTCACAACGTTATTTCTGGTCTTTATGATGGACTCAAACGTTTGAATCCTAAAAACCGTCTTTTCGGTTTCCTTGGCGGTCCTCAAGGCCTTGTCGACCACAAATATATCGAACTTACTGACGAAATCGTTGACGAATACCGCAATACAGGTGGTTTCGATATCATCGGTTCAGGACGTACTAAACTCGAAGAAATCTATCAATTCGACCGTGGTATCGAAATCTGTCAAGCCCTTGGCATCAATGCAATCGTAATCATCGGTGGTGACGACTCTAATACAAATGCCTGTGTTTTGGCTGAATACTATCTTCAAAAAGAGTGCGGCATCCAAGTCATCGGTTGTCCTAAAACAATCGACGGCGACCTCAAAAACGAAATGATTGAAACATCATTCGGCTTCGACACAGCATGTAAAGTCTATTCAGAGCTCATTGGTAATATCCAACGCGATGCCAATTCAGCGAAAAAATATTGGCACTTCATCCGTCTTATGGGACGTTCTGCTTCTCATATCACACTCGAATGTGCACTCCAAACACAACCAAACATTTGCATCATCTCCGAAGAGGTAGAAGCTAAGCGAATGACACTTAATCAACTTGTTGACTCTATCGTCAACGTTGTAGTCGAACGCTCAAATCATGGTCTCAATTTCGGTACAATCCTTATTCCAGAAGGCGTAATCGAATTCGTGCCAGCAATGAAAAAACTCATCGCCGAGCTTAACGATATCCTTGCTAACAACACTGAGTTCAACCTCATCCTCAATTCCGACGAAAAACGTGAGTATGTGCGTTCACGACTCTCAGAAGAAAGCTGCGCTGTCTATTCTGACCTTCCGGTGGCAATTGCTCGTCAGCTCACACTCGACCGCGACCCTCATGGCAACGTGCAAGTGTCACGTATCGAAACAGAGAAACTTCTCATCGAGATGTGTGTTGCAAAACTCAATCGTCTCAAAGCGGCAGGTATCTACAAAGGCAAATTCTCAACAGTCAACCACTTCTTTGGCTATGAAGGCCGTTGCGCAACACCATCTAACTTCGATGCAGACTACTGCTATTCACTCGGTTATACAGCAGCAGTGCTTATCTCTGAAGGCAAAACAGGCTATATGTCAAGCGTGCGCAACCTTACTGCTCCTGCCGACGAATGGATTGCAGGTGGTGTGCCTATCACAATGATGATGAACATGGAGCGTCGACATGGTGAGATGAAACCAGTAATTCAAAAAGCACTCGTTCAACTCGACGGTGCGCCATTCAAATATTTTGCAGATCATCGTGCCGAATGGGCAAATTCAACCACAAGCTACCTCTTTCCTGGCCCAATACAATACTACGGACCAGACTGTGTATGCAACCAACCAACACGCACACTTGCTCTCGAACATCAAAAATAAATTTTTCATAACTATTCCGAAGAAGGATTCTCTACTAAAGCAGAGAGTCCTTCTTTTTCTATTTGTTTCTGCTTATGATTTCTAATTGTTGCTATAGTTTTCATATTACCTATCCAATAGCAACCCTCAAGCAACCTATGCCGAAGAAGAGTGACAAGTTAACTCACCCTCATTTTAAAAAAATATCCACAAAAAACCTTTGATATTCACAAAAAAAATCGTAACTTTGCAAGTTGTATGTTCTATCGAGAGCATGCCTAGCCCCCAATTATTAATTATTAATTATTAATTATTAATTGTTTTGATACGTAAGATATTAAATATTATATTGTTAGCCTTGATGTTGACATCGTGTAGCGAGTACGTAAAACTACAAAAATCTACCGATCCAGAGGTCAAATTCAACGCAGGTAAAAACTATTTCCAAGAAAAAAAATACACCAAATGTATCACTATGTTCGAGGAAATAGTTCCATATTATCGTGGTACACCTCAAGCCGAAGAGCTCCTATATCTACTTTCTGAGTCGTATATGGGTCAAAAAGACTACTATTCAGCATCTGAGTACTATCAAGCTTATCTTCGCAATTTTCCTCGTGGCACTTATGCACAAGAAGCTAGATACAAAGTTGCCTATTGCTATTATCTTGATTCGCCAGATGCGCGTCTCGACCAAGAGGCTACCTACGAAGCAATCAATGCTCTTAGCGAATTCATTAGCGTATATCCTGAAAGCGACCGCATCAGCCAATGTCGTAAATACCTATTTGAAATGGAAGACAAATTGGCTTACAAAGAGTTGCTCAATTCGCGACTTTATTATAACCTCGGACTCTATGGCGGGAACAACTACAAGGCATGTGTCACAACAGCAGAAAATGCCCTTCGCGAATATCCCGATTGTTCTTATCGCGATGATTTAGTATTCATTATCTTAAAAGCGAAATCAAAAGAAGCATCGCTTTCGGTTGAAGAAAAGAAAAAAGAACGCTATAGCGAAGTAATCGACGAATACTATCGTTATGCCAACGAATTCCCTGATGGCAAAAACATTCGCGAAGCCAACCGTATCCTCCGCGAAGCCAAAAACATAGTAAATAAATAATCATTAATCATATATACAACGATGGCAAAAAAAATCACAGCTCCAAACAACACAATCACTCG
>JAZLEE010000201.1:0-3520 GCA_045615085.1 Candidatus Aphodosoma sp.
ATTACTGAAGAAGAAATCGTTAAACGTACACTTACTGACGTACACTCACTCGGCAAATGGCGTGTGAATGGTGCTCTTCCTCACATCGGTGCTTGGTACGAAGCATTCGGTATTACAGAAGAAGATGCTCTCTATCTTGCTCCTGAAAAACGTGTTTCTATTTGGTAATAAGTAGAATATGATACAAAAAAATGCAACCTACAAATTTGTAGGTTGCATTTTTTTGTGTTATAATAACAGTTCTTATTCTTCGCCTCCGTACTCCATGAGGTATGTTTTGATAAACATATCAATGTCGCCATCCATAACGGCACCAACGTTAGATGTTTGGTAGTCGGTGCGGTGGTCTTTCACACGGCGGTCGTCGAATACATACGAGCGAATTTGTGAACCCCATTCGATTTTCTTTTTGCCAGCTTCGATTTTGGCAGTCTCTTCGCGGCGTTTTTGAAGTTCGAGTTCGTAGAGTTGAGAGCGGAGGAGACGCATAGCATTCTCGCGGTTGTCGAGCTGAGAGCGGCTCTCGGTATTTTCGATAACGATTTCGTCTTGTTCGCCAGTCACAGGGTTTTTGAATACATAGTGGAGACGTACACCAGTCTCTACTTTGTTGACGTTCTGACCACCGGCACCAGAAGAACGGAAAGTATCCCAAGAGATGCCAGCAGGGTTGATTTCGATTTCGATAGTATCGTCGACGAGAGGTACAACGAATACAGAAGTAAATGAAGTCATACGTTTGCCTTGAGCGTTGTATGGAGATACGCGCACGAGGCGGTGGACACCATTCTCAGATTTGAGGTAGCCGTAGGCATAATCGCCATCGACTTGGATAGTAACCGACTTGATACCAGCTTCGTCGCCTTCGAGCATGTTGGTGATTTCGGCTTTGTAGCCTTGTTTTTCGCACCAACGAAGGTACATACGCATAAGCATTTGTCCCCAGTCTTGAGCCTCGGTACCACCAGCACCAGCAACGATTTTGATTACAGCACCAAGTTTGTCTTCTTCGCGACGGAGCATATTGCGCATTTCGAGGTCCTCGATGAGAGTGATGGCATGGTTGTAAGCTTCGTCGACTTCTTCTTCGGTCATAGCCTCTTCTTTATAGAAGTCGTAGGCAATTTGCACCTCGTTGACAGCAGCGTTGACAGTGTTGTAACCTTCAATCCAGAATTTGAGACCTTTGACGAGTTTCATTTGAGCCTCGGCGCGTTTTTGGTCTTGCCAAAATTCAGGAGCTTGAGTTTTTAGTTCTTCTTCTTCGAGTTGAATTTTCTTTTCTTCGATGTTGAGGTATTTGTAGAGAGCTTCAACTCGGTCGATTGCAGATTTTATTTGATCGGTAGTTATCATAGTTATTAATGAGGAGTGAGGAATGAGGAATTTCAATTTTCAATTTTCAATTTTCAATTCTCAATTCTTTTGTGGATATTTGCGGAACCAGCTTGAGATTTTGAGTTTTACGACGCCAAAGAGAGCTTCAGAGAATATGCCACCCGACATTTTTGATGTACCTTCGACGCGGTTGACGAATACGATAGGCACTTCTTTGATAGTGAAACCGCATTTGTAGGCAGTGAATTTCATTTCGATTTGGAATGCATAGCCTTTGAAGCGGATTTTATCGAATTCGATAGTTTGGAGCACTTGACGGCGGTAGCATTTGAAACCTGCAGTAGTATCGGCAACAGGGAGGCCAGTGACGATTTGCACATATTTAGATGCAAAATAACTCATAAGCACGCGACCCATTGGCCAATTGACCACATTAACCACATTGCCCACATAGCGCGAACCGATAGCCACGTCAGCACCTTGATTGGCGCAAGCATCGTAGAGTTCGAGGAGTTTTGGTACAGGGTGAGAGAAGTCGGCATCCATTTCGAAAGCATACTCATAGTTGTGCTCGAGTACCCATTTGAAACCTGCGATGTAGGCCGTACCGAGACCAAGTTTGCCTGTTCGCTCAACAATATGAAGTTCTTCAGTGAATTCTTTTTGGAGATTTTTTACAATAGCAGCAGTGCCATCAGGCGAACCATCGTCGATGACAAGAATGTGGAAACATTTAGGAAGTGCGAAGATAGCACGAATGATTTTTTCGATATTTTCCTTTTCGTTGTAGGTAGGAATAATTACTACTGAATCGCTATGCATAATTAGTATCGTGTTTAGTGTTTAGAGTTTAGTGATTAATATGCAAAATTACAAATTAAATTTGAGATAGGCAACTTATTTGTCAAGTTTTTTTTGTAACTTTGCGTTTTATTAGAAACAAGATATAAGATGCGAGACACAAGAAGTTAAAAGTCTAATATCTTGTGTCTATCATCTTGTATCTAGTATGGATTTTACATTAAAAAAATATAGAGATTTGGTTTCGGCATTGAAAGATGTGGGATATGAGTTTGTATCGTATGCCGATTATGCCGAAGGCAAGAGGGCAGAGCGATTGGTGGTGATGCGACATGATGTGGATAGATCCATGAATAGAGCGTTGAGGATGGCTCAAGTAGAGCGAGAATTGGGAGTTAAGGCATCGTATTATGTGAGAGAGAAATTTTTGATGGAGAAGGAGAGAATTGGACAGTTGGTAGATATGGGTCATGAGGTTGGATATCATTACGAGGAGTTGGTTACTGAGAGAGGCGATGTAAATAAGGCGTATGCAAGGTTTGTGCGCAATATAAAACTATTGAGACAATTGGCTGATGTACGGACAATTACGATGCATGGGTCGCCAATGAGTGGTATTGATTCGAAGGAGATGTGGCGTGAGTATGATTACCGAGAATTGGGGTTAATTGGAGAACCACAGATGGATATAGATTGGCGTGAAATGGTATATCTGACCGACACAGGACGCAGTTGGTGTGGCATTAGTCGCCGCGATAAAGTGGCAGATAGGGCCTTAGCTTGGAAGGCTAAGGGTTGGGTGTACGAAACCACTGATGATATGATAAAAGCAGTAAGAGAGGGGAAATTCCCTAATTGTGTGATGATGACCACGCATTCACAAAGGTGGACAGATAACGTGTGGGAGTGGATGAGAGAATTGGTTGTGCAGAGAGTGAAAAACGTAATAAAGAAATTGTTTTTTTGAATAGGGAGTAGGGAGTAAGGAGTAAGTAGTAGCATAGTAAAAAAACATGAGCGAAGCGAATAATAATTCTTAATTTTTAATTTTTAATTGTTAATTCTTAATTGAAATATGGCAAAAGTAGTAGAAACACCGTTGATGAGGCAGTATAACGAGATTAAGGCACAGTATCCAGATGCGGTGCTTTTGTTTCGTGTGGGTGACTTTTACGAGACCTTTTCGGAGGATGCTATACGTACGAGCGAGATATTGGGTATCACGTTGACACGTAGAGCTAATGGTGCTGCGCAGTATGTTGAGTTGGCTGGTTTTCCTCATCACGCGTTGGACACCTATTTGCCTAAGTTGGTGCGCCATGGGTTGAGGGTGGCTATTTGCGACCAATTGGAAGACCCTAAGACATGCAAGGGATTGGTG
>JAZLEE010000202.1:0-3093 GCA_045615085.1 Candidatus Aphodosoma sp.
CACACCAATTTCGGCATATTTTTCAGCGCCATCTTTCACTGCTTTCTTCTCTGGTTTCATTTGAGGGAAGAAGAGCACCTCTTGGATTGCGCTATTGCCAGTCATCAACATCACGAGGCGGTCGATACCGATACCGATACCCGATGTAGGAGGCATACCATATTGAAGCGCGCGCAAGAAGTCTTGGTCGATAACCATAGCCTCATCGTCGCCTTTGTCGGCCAAACGCATTTGTTCTTTGAAGCGTTCTTCTTGGTCGATTGGGTCGTTAAGCTCAGAGTAAGCATTAGCCAACTCTTTACCATTCACCATCAACTCAAAACGTTCGGTCAAACCAGGTTTAGAGCGGTGCATTTTTGTAAGAGGCGACATCTCCACAGGATAGTCAGTGATGAAAGTAGGTTGGATGAAGTTGCCTTCGCAGAACTCACCAAAGATTTCGTCGATGAGTTTACCTTTACCCATAGTATCATCGATTTCCATATTGAGTTTTTTGCACACCTCGCGGATTTCGTCTTCCGATTTACCATCGAGGTCGTAGCCAGTGAACTCTTTGATAGCCTCGAGGATAGGGAGACGACGGTAAGGAGCTTTGAACGAGATAGTTTTGCCATCGATTTCAGTCTCAGTGCAACCATTCACAGCCAAGCAGATGCGTTCCAACATCTGTTCGGTGAACGACATCATCCAGTTGTAGTCTTTATATTGCACATAGAGCTCCATACAAGTAAACTCAGGGTTGTGAGTACGGTCCATACCTTCGTTACGGAAGTTTTTGCCAATCTCATACACACCTTCAAAACCGCCCACAATAAGACGTTTCAAATACAACTCAGTAGCAATACGCATATAGAGGTCGATATTCAAAGAGTTGTGGTGAGAGATAAATGGACGAGCCGAAGCACCACCAGCAATAGATTGAAGGATAGGAGTTTCCACCTCAGTGTAGCCAGCCTCATCCATCACAGCACGCATAGTTTTGATGATAGTCGTACGTTTCAAGAAAGTATCTTTGATACCATCGTTCACAATCAAGTCCACATAGCGTTGACGATAGCGTTGTTCTTCATCGTCGAAAGCATCATAAGCCACACCATCTTTGTATTTCACGATAGGGAGCGGGCGCAACGATTTGCTCAACACAGTGAGTTCTTGTGCGTGCACCGATATTTCGCCCATCTGAGTACGGAACACAAAACCTTTGATACCTACGATATCGCCGATGTCCAACAATTTTTTGAATACAGTGTTGTACATCTCTGGTTGTGCTTCGGTGTTGATATCGTCGCGCGACACATACACTTGGATACGACCTTTCGAGTCTTGCAATTCGATGAACGACGCCTTACCCATGATACGGCGGCTCATGATACGACCAGCGATGCACACTGGGCGACCACTCTCTTCGTCCTTAAACTCAGCTTTAATATCTGTCGAGAAAGCATTGGTTGGATACTCTGCTGCAGGATATGGGTCGATACCCATTTGTCGCAATGCGTCTAACGATTGACGACGAATCACTTCTTGTTCTGATAATTCCATCATAATATATATATTTTTTTAGTTATTAATCTTTTTACTTTAGACATAAATTACTCCTTTCAGTCGTATCTACAGTCAACAGTCAACTATTATCTATTATCTGTAATCTGTCTTACGCATTAATCAACAAACGGCGGAGTTTGTCTAATGTCAATTCCATTGATTCGGTGCTTTCGCCGCCAGCAGCGTTTTTGTGACCACCACCGCCAAATTGTTCAGCAATAGTATTCACCGCCACATCACCTTGCGAACGGAACGAAAGTTTAATTTGAGTTTTATCTTCGCGCACCAATACCGATTTATTCACATTCGATATCTGCAAAGGCAAGTTCACAATACCCTCAGTGTCTCCCACTTTGTAGTTGAATTGTTTCAACTCATCCTGAGTCAACGTAATGATAGCAGTATTACATTCAGGGATAATTTCCATCTTGTTCAAGCAATAGCCCATCAAGCGGAGGCGACTTTCAGAATAAGTATGGAACACCTTATTATATATAGCATCTTTGTCGACACCCTTTTCGAGCAACGCCTTGATGATGATATAAATCTCAGGGTTATTAGAGTTGTAGGTAAAGCCACCAGTGTCTGTCATCATACCAGTGTAGATACACTCAGCCGTTTCGAGCGACACCTCTTGATAGAATCCCATGCGGCACATAAAGCGGAATGCCAACTCACTTGCCGATGAGATTTCAGGGTGCGATATTTGCACATCACAATTGATATTAGGGTCCAAGTGGTGGTCAATCATGATTTTCTTCGCCTTACTTTGTTCGATGAGCGGTTTCATACCATTCACACGGTCGAGCGTATTATAGTCCACGCAGAAGATAAGGTCGGCCTCTTTGATGATTTTCACAGCCTCAGTTTTGTTCTCCTCCATGATAAACACCTTATCAATGCCCGGCATCCATTCAAAAAACGAAGGATAACGATTAGGCACCATCACCATCACATCCTTGCCCAACTGTTTCAAGAGATGATAAAGACCAAGAGTAGCACCGAGCGAGTCGCCATCAGGCGAGATATGACCAGTCAACAATATTTTATTAGCATTGTCGATAAAACGACGCGATTGCACGATAGATTCTTCTTTAATAATTTTAGATAGCATAATAACTTTGAATTTTAAGATTTGTTGTTTAACATTCATTTGCGAAATAAACATACCGGCGATAACCACCACAATACCGAGCAACATAATCCACTCAGGAGCAGCTTCCACCACGCAGTCGAAGAAAGTTTTGTCGATTAAGTCGCATTGCACAGCCGCTTGATACAACCCGATAGCCCCAATCACCCAAGCCAAAATAGCAGTCACACCAGGTTGAATGTTGTTGAACACATTGGCGCGAGTAGGACCGATAGTGCGCACTCCGTACGAGAAGAACAAAAACGCGATACACGATGCCGACAATGCCAAACCAATGATAGCACCAAAAGCATTCCACGTAGCATCAGCGCTCCAATCAATAGCGCGCACAATGCTCATTTCGCGCACCAACATCGTTGGCACAAAGAACAATAGCGAGGTGCAGAACATATAGA
>JAZLEE010000203.1:0-8123 GCA_045615085.1 Candidatus Aphodosoma sp.
GATTGGGTAAAGGAGTGAATGCAACGAATTGGTGGGATAATCGTTATTTGGTAGGGATGGAAGATAAAGATAATGGTGAGGAGTTTGTTAAATCTACCCTTGTTTTAGTAGATATAAAAACAGGTAATAAGTTGCCTATTGCAACAGATGAGCATATCTCGGTTTATCCATGCGGATTGAAACCTTTTGTGGAGTATTTTACTCTTGACAATACAAAGCACACTATTAAGGTGAAGATAATAAGCAATAAAATACTAACTAAATAATTTAATAACTATGAAAAGATTTTTACTAATTCTTTCGATGGTTGTTGTTTCTTTTGCATTGTTTGCGCAAGGCACAACAAAGATTTACATCAACCCTGGTCATGGTGGCTGGGATGGCGATGACCGTTATCAACCACTTCCACCTTATGGTTTGGTACAATCAAGTGAAGATACACTTGCATTTTGGGAATCATCAAGTAACCTTGATAAAGGTTTGATTCTTTATGATATGCTTGATTCTTTGAACCAAATTCCAGGCGAAGATGGTTGGGAATTTATGATTTCTCGTACGCTCAACCGTTCTGAGGACGACCGTAGCCTCTCTGCTATCGTAGCCGAAAGCAACGCGTTCAACTCGCACTTCATGCTCTCTATTCACTCAAACGCAGGTAATCCAGCAAACTATCCGTTGATGCTCTATTCTGGCGTTGACGAAGGCGACAATTTGAACAACTATTCACACGTAGTGACAGAGGTCAACAATGCCGAAGGTCGCGCCGTGAGTAAGTTGATTGGCGACAACATCCGTGGTTTGTCACTTGTACCTTGGACCAATGCTATGCAACTTCGTGGCGACAAAACATTTGCTAAAAACATCATGGGATGGAGCAATGGCTATGGTGTGCTTCGCAATTTGACAACTCCTGGTCTTATTTCCGAAGGTCGTATGCACGACTATGCTCCAGAAACATATCGTCTTATGAACCACGAATATCGTTGGTTGGAAGCATGGCATTTCTTGCACGCATTTGTTCACTATTACAAAGGTCGTACTCTCAAAACAGGTAATATTGCCGGCGACGTTCGCGACCGTTTTATCTCAATCGAAGAGGCACCTGCGTTTAAGTCAGCATCATTGGGCGGACAAAGCAAATATTATCGTCGTGGCACACGCGATGCATTCTACCCATTGAATGGATCGGATGTGAAACTTATTCAAAATGGAGATACTATTCGTCGTTATAAAACTGATGAATATTACAATGGTTTTTGGTTGTTTGGTAACCTCGAAGCTGGCACATATCAAGTAGCAATCTCAAAAGAAGGATATCATACACAAACACAAGAAATTGTGGTGAAAGCAGATGAAACTACTTATGTTACATTTGACTTGCAAGCTATTCGTAATACACCTCCAGAAGTAATTGCATTCTATCCTGCAAACAACGATGTGGATTCTATTGATTGTGCTTCTTCTATTCTTATTGATTGGAACTGGAGTATGAATCAAGAGGTGACTGAAGCGGCTGTGACTATTGAACCTGCTATTGAAGGTACCTTCACTTGGGAAAATTTTGGTACTCGATTGAAATTTACTCCTAATCATCCTTTTGTGGGTAATACACTTTATACTGTTCGTATTGCAACTACTGCAGCACACCCAGATACACTATATGTCAACACATTGCAACAAGAGTATGTGTCTAAATTCTTGACAAAATCGTATGATACTCTTAAATTATTGGCTTCTTCTCCTGCGAAAGGTGATGAAACAACATTGAAACCAGTGTTTCAACTCTTATTCGACTCTAAACTTGAATCAGGTGAGTGTATGGATCGTATCTATGTGATGGATTCGTCAGATAGTATTCTTGACAAAGCTGCACGTACACAAGAGTGGAATAAAGCTGGCGATTATGGTACATATAAATTTGATGTTACAGCTACTTTGGAAGAAGGTAAAACATATAGACTTGTAATTGAAGAGTTTGTTCAAAACCGTGATGGTATTACAGTTAGAGAGAAACGTGAAATTCCTTTTGTAGCAGTTAACTATAAAGAACCTTTGTTGGATAAAGCAGTAGATTGCTCGGCTGTTGCATTTGTATATGATGCAGCGTCAAGTGCATTAGTATCAAAAGCAAAAGTTGCTACAGACTCAAAAACAATCTTGTTTGCTAAGTCGAATAAATTCACATATACATTTGATGACGGCGAGGAAGCATATGTTGCTTATAAGTTGAATAATCCTATTGAAGTTGTAAATGGTATGGAGTTGACAATTCCTTTCAAAGGCGACTTTACTCATAACGTAGCTAAATTGAAATGTGTGAATGAAGATGCTTCAGATTCAGTATTGGTTGACTTTGTTACATTTAATAGTCTTAACTGGACTATTGGTGATGTGAAGATTGAAGGTCTTCCAGAAGATGGTAAAAAATGGCAATTGAAAGCTCTTGTTGTTGAAAAATCTGGTCATCCAGCAAATGAGTTTGATGGAGAATTCTTTGTTGAAAATATTTACTTAGGCAAAGTAAATACTGATGTTGAACAAGTGGTTCTTGAAGGAGTTTCGGTATGGCCAACAGTTGCAACTGATGTTATTAATGTAGAGGCTCCTGCTTCTGCAGTAATTGAAGTTTACTCGGTAGATGGTCGTATGATTGTGTCACTTCCAGCAATGGGTGCTTCTACAGATAGTGCACTTCGCACAGTGGATGTAAATAACTTGACTGCTGGTGTATATGTAGTTAACGTTGTAACTACAGAAGGTGCTCAATCTATTAAGTTTGTGAAAGAATAAATTACAATAGGTTACTAATAAACAAGAGGTGCTATAACGTTATAGTACCTCTTGTTGTATAGAAAAGGCTGATTAACGAGAAGTTAGTCAGCCTTTTCTATTTCAGAAAAATGTTCTTTTTATTCTTTTACAATTTCGTTGAACCACGATTTGATGAGTTCAAATTGCTCTTCGCGATTGAGGTTTGAGTTGTCGAGGAGTCGAGCATCATTGGCTTGACGTAGAGGAGACTCTGCACGGTGTGTGTCGCGGTAGTCGCGCTCTTCTACGTTGGCAAGCACATCGGCATAAGGTTGTTCTTCGCCTTTGGCTTTTAGTTCGTCGTAGCGGCGTTGAGCACGAATTTCGGCAGAGGCAGTTACAAATATTTTAAGTTCGGCATTAGGGAACACTACAGTGCCAATGTCGCGACCATCCATCACAACACCACCTTCGTTGCCCATTTCTTGTTGAGCTTTTACTAAGGCGCGACGTACGAAGCCTATAGCAGATACGCGACTTGCACCATTGGCAACTTCGAGAGTGCGTATGCGCGACTCAACATCTACGCCATTCAATATGGTATGTTGTACGCCATCAATGGTTTGGAAAGATATTTTGATATTGTCTAATGCGCTATTCAATCCTATTTCATCGATATTTTCGGCATCGATAAGGTTGTTGTCAATAGCATAAAGGGCAACTGCACGATACATTGCGCCAGTGTCGATATAGGCATAGCCTGCATATTTAGCAAGGGCTTTTGCCATAGTGCTTTTACCGCAAGATGAGAAACCATCAATTGCAACTACGATTTTTTTCATTTTATTCCGAAGTCAGTTAGATTAGTAGAGAAAGTTAGGTTGTAGCCGAGAGAGCCAGTTTGATAAGGAACGACAGAGAATCCGACGTTGAATTTGTAGGCATGGAATCCAGCACCGAAGGCAAAGCCAGCGATAGAGCGTTTGTCTTTGACAGACATTTCTTTGCTGCGTCGGTGGTTATATGAGGCTACGATATAGAAATTTTTATGAGGTAGGATTTCTACTGCCCAGATAGTGTGGCGGAAGAACATATCTGCACCTTTTGCAGCCTTGGTTTTTCCGTCCATTTTGTCGGTAACGTTGCTGCTTGTACCATAGCTTAAGTCCCAAGTTTGCAAGTTGTGTAGGGTGAGATGAAATCGGAGTGGGGCTTTAGGGAGTTTTTGAGATACAGCCACTTGTAGGTCGATAGGAAGGATTTCTTGTTTGTTGCCTCCATTGATACTGTTGTATCCGTTGAACTGAAATCCCACATTGCGGAGCACAAGACCAGCAGCAAATAGGGCTTCTTCGTTGTGGTAAGAGAACCCTAAATCGAATCCAAGCCCAGAACTAAAATAGCGTTCGTAGAACGAAAATATAGGTTTCATGGTGACACCCATAGTCCAACGAGGAGATAGCCAACGGCAGTACATAGCTGTAATTGCCATATCTTTGGCAGTGAAAGTGCCTAAAGTTTGGTTGAATTCGTTAGTTTCGAGGAAAGTGCCATAGTCGACATAGTGAATGCCGAAAGCCATGAAATCTTTGTCGCTGAAGTTGCGACCATATATGGCTGAACCTATGTTTACGTCGTTGAATTGGTTAGTATAGTTTAGACCGAGGAAGTTGTGAGTTTTTTCGGATAGGAGGGCTGGGTTGGCAAACGCGAAGTTGAGGTCGTTGTCGTAGAGCGCGATATTAGAACCACCAAACGCAGCTTGACGTGCTCCGGTAGGGAGGTTGAGGAATGGGAAAACACCATTGCCTCCTTGAGGCATAGCTACAATTGGGAGTAGGATTAATAGTAAGATATATTTTAGTCTTTTTATCATGCTTATACAACGAAGTATTTGGTTTTATATTGTGCTCTTACACAGTGATTAGCTCGTGCATTGGTAGGTCGAATGGTTCGGTTGGAACTTCATTGACTATCTGGAAGTTGAAGCAGACACCTAAACGATAGGCATTTGGGTGATGCACGAGAAAACGGTCGTAGTAGCCTTTGCCACGTCCGAGACGATTGAGGCTGCGGTCGAAAGCCACGCCAGGGATTACGATAAGGTCGATGTTGCCTTGGTATGGTTCAGCCACAGGCTCGAGGATGTCGAAGTCGCCAACTACCCATTGAGTGTTGGAAGTGATTTCGACAGGGATGATATCGTCGCCTTTGACAGTAGGGAGAATCACGCGTTTGCCAGATGCGAGTGCGCGGTCAAAGAGAGGACGCACGTCGACCTCGTCCCAAAGAGGGTGGTAGAGCATTACGATAGGGGTCTGTTGGTATTGAGCGTTGGCTTCAACCAATTCAGTTACAGGTAGCGACATAGAGAGGAGTTGCTCTTTGCCTAACTCTTTCTTTTGGGCACGTATGGCTTTGCGGATTTCAGATTTCATATTATAATAGTCAACGGTCAACGGTTAGTGGTTAGTGATAAATTAATTTGTCTTTTTTGAAATGCAAAGTTACTAAAAAATTTTGAGAATTCAAATATAATTTGTAATTTCGTGGTCCGAAAAGTGGACACAAAAAAATAAGGGAACAATGATAGATAAACAGACAGTAGCGAAGATATTAGACGCGGCGCAAATCGTTGATGTAGTGAGCGATTTTGTGACGTTGCGTAAGCGTGGGGTGAACTATATTGGTTTGTGTCCGTTTCATGATGAAAAGACGGGTTCGTTTACAGTTTCGCCTGCGAAGGGGATTTTTAAGTGTTTTGGATGTGGTAAGGGTGGTGGACCGGTGCACTTTATCATGGAGCATGAGCAGTTGGACTATCCTGGAGCATTGCGATATCTGGCAAAAAAATATCATATCGAGATAGTAGAGAAAGAGATGACGCCAGAGGAGCAGCAGTCGCAGTCGGACCGCGAGGCGATGTTTGCGTTGAACACTTGGGCACAGTCGTATTTCACCAAGCAGATGAATAATACTGACGAGGGGCGAGCAGTGGGATTGTCGTATTTCCGTGGACGTGGATTTACCGATGAAATCATAGAAAAATTCGGATTGGGTTATTGTCTTGATAAGTCAGATGCAATGACGCTCACAGCATTGCAAAGTGGTTATAAAGCCGATTTTATTGAGAAGTGTGGACTTGGCAATCGTCGCGATAATGGCACGTGGTATGATAGATTTAGAGGTAGGGTGATGTTTCCAGTGCATACCTTGTCGGGTAAGGTGGTGGCGTTCGGTGGTCGTGTGTTGAAAAAAGACGATAAAACTGCTAAATATGTCAATTCGCCAGAGAGTGAGATTTACCACAAAAGCAATGAGTTGTATGGTATATATTTCGCTAAGCAGTCGATAGTTAAGTATGATAGATGCTTCTTGGTGGAGGGGTATACCGATGTGATTAGTATGCACCAAGCCGGGATTACGAATGTGGTGGCATCGTCGGGTACGTCGCTCACGCCAGGGCAGATTAGGATGATACATCGATTCACGCCAAATATAACGGTGTTGTATGATGGCGATGCAGCTGGAATCAAAGCGTCTATTAGGGGTATCGACTTGTTGTTGGAAGAGGGGATGAATGTGAAGGTGGTGTTGTTGCCCGACGGAGAAGACCCAGACTCGTATGCACAAAGCAATAATGCATCGGATTTTATCGATTTTATTGATAGAAATCAGGTGGATTTTATACGATTCAAAATTCAACTATTGTTGGACGAGATAGGTAATGACCCAATAAAGAGGGCAGGATTGATACAAGATGTGGTGAACTCGGTGTCGTTGATACCCGACAATATAGTGCGCTCGGTGTATGCCAAAGAGTGTGCCACTTTGTTGGAGATAGATGAGAAAGTGGTGTTGGCGGAGATACAGAAGATATTGCGCGCAAAGAAAGAGAAAGAGTTGATACGAAAATCGAATGGAGATTATACTCCTCAAAGTTATGCTGCGACAGAAAAGCATGATACTAATCCTTTGTATAGGCAAGAAAATGTTGTTTCTGGCGGTGAACATCAGGTATTTAACTCTCAACTTTCAACTTTTGATAAGGAGGAATTGAATGTGTTGTATTATGTGGTAAGGCATGGCAATGAGGTGTTGTTTGATGTGGGAGATGGTGAGTATCAGACAGTAGCACAGTTTGTGATAGCATCGTTGTTGGACCTTGAAGAGGAGGGGCAGAGCATATTCCGCAACCCAGTGCATCAGAAGATGTTGGATGAGTCGCGAAGTTTTGATAATCAAAATTCGGCGAATTCATCGAGATATTTCACTAATCACGTAGACCCACAGATTTCGGCTATAGCGGCAGATTTGATGACTGATAAATATGTGTTGTCGCGCATGCATACGAAGCATGAGGAGTTTGTGGGTGACCCAAAGGCAAATCCGAAGGAGTATGAGGAGTATCTTCGTCAGCGTGAGTTTGAGCGTAAAGAGACGTTGGCGCGTGAGATTTTCACTGTCATTCACGAATATAAGGCAGCAATAATTTGTGATAAGGAGCGCGAAGTGGATCAACGGATTAGAGAGGCGCAAGAAGCAAATAATACAATAGAAATGATACAGTTGATAAAAAAGAAACAGGCAATATTGAATGCAAAGAAAGAGTTGTCGCAAGCAATAGGTGGGCGTGTGGTACTGGGTAGAAGATGATTTTGGTAGATATATTTAGAGGCATATCCGAAAGGGTATGCCTCTTTTTTTGTGGGTGGAGATTGGGTGAGGATTGCCTTATAGTATATTTATAGTATGTTTATAGTATATTTATCCTATATTTATAGTATATTTATACTATATTGAAGATTGCTTGGGATTAGGGTGAAAATAATATGAGAAAAATATGAAAATAATATGCTTTTGGGGGTGTTGTCTATGTGAAATAAAATTTGTATCTTTGTAGGCTAATTATATTCTATTGTTAACAGTAAAAAAAGATATATATGTCAGAGAATAATTCGAATGAATTGATTAATCAGGTGGCGCAAAAGGAGTATGAATATGGATTCACAACAGATGTTCATACTGAGACGATACAAAAGGGCTTGTCGGAAGAGGTAGTGCGCTTGATATCAGCTAAAAAGGAAGAGCCAGAGTGGTTGTTGGAGTTCAGATTGAAGGCTTATCGTCATTGGTTGACTATGCCGATGCCTGATTGGGCGTTGTTGAACATACCTGAGATAGATTTTCAGGCAATATCGTATTATGCAGCTCCAAGGAAGAATGCTCCGAAGTCGTTGGATGAGGTTGATCCTGAAATTCTTGATACATTCAATAAGTTGGGTATTCCACTTGAAGAGCAAAAAGTGTTGAGTGGTATTGCGGTGGATGCGGTGATGGACTCGGTGTCGGTGAAGACTACGTTCCGCGAG
>JAZLEE010000204.1:0-8267 GCA_045615085.1 Candidatus Aphodosoma sp.
CTATAGCGACTATATAATTATGCATTATGCATTGCACTTTGCGTCTTGCGCATTGATAAAAGGATTGGCATACATCTCGAGGAGTTTGCTCCAAAGGTATGCTTCATCGCGATTAGGGATATCAATCTTAGCAAGTTGACCACGAAGATATTTCTCTGCAATTGCACGTTCTTCGGCAGTATCTACACCTGCATATTGAGCATCGCCAGTGAGTTGCTCATATGCCCAACGATTGATAGGATAAAGTTGATAAGCAGAGTGAATTTGACGGTCGCAAAGAGCACAAACTGCCGCCGCTTGATCCTTCTTATTCATTCCACTTTGTGCGATTTCATCGAGTTTTGGATTGATAGACTCAGTGAAAGCATAGTGTACACGACCTTTCCAACCCATAACACCAACTTGCATATTCAACACATCGTCGGCTTTAGACTTTTTATAATCTTCATTATCGCGTTTGAGTTGGAACTCTGCTGCTTTGAGATAATCGCAAGGGTCGAACTCGTAAGAAATAGCCAATGGGCAAACATTAATAGCCTTCAAATTCTCGATGAAATCGGCATTTCCTGAGAGTGCCAACATCTTGATAAGACTCTCCTGTGTGCGGTCGTTAGAATCCTTAGCACGACCTTCGCGTTGAGCAATCCATACCGAAACATTCTTCCCAGTGATAGCATAACGGATATAACTACTAAGTTGCATAAACGACTTAGCCATATCGCGAGGAGTGAGTCCGCGTTTAACGATAAAACAGCGATTTAATCGAACCAAAGTAGCAATCCAATCGGCAGCAAGAAGATTGTCGCCAATCGCAATTTCGCAAGTAGAACCTGTGGTGCGCATCAAAGCAAGCGACAAAAGAGCAGGGTCCATGACAATGTCACGGTGGTTACTCAAAAAGAGAGAAGGAACTTTAGCAATGTGCTCCTCACCAGAAACTGTCAATGAAGTAGCTGCTTTAGAAATGATAGCTTCCAAAACTGGACGTATCACCACTGCTTGGAATTCAACAAGATTAGAAAAGCCTTTGCCAGATTGGGCGATTTGAGTTAAATCGACCATAGGGAAATAGGTTTTCATAAGGTGCATGAAAGAGGTGTCTTGCATCAAAGAGAGCAATTTTTCGCCGATTTCATCGTTGTTCCAAGGACGAATGTCATCAAATTGATTCATATTTTTAGATTTAATATTGTGTTTCTTTATTTGTTGCTTTTCGGCTTATTTGATTAAGCCATCGGTCATACGGATAACTCGGTCGGAGATAGAGGCGAGTTCTTCGTCGTGAGTAACAATAAGAATGGTTTGTCCGAAAGTATCGCGAAGGTCAAAAAATAGACGATGAAGTTCGGTACGATTTTGAGAATCAAGACTACCAGAAGGTTCGTCGGCAAGAATAATTTCGGGTTTGTTAATAAGCGCACGAGCCACAGCAACACGCTGTTTTTCGCCACCCGAAAGTTCTGATGGTTTATGATTGCGACGTTCGCCAAGACCAAGATAATCCAAAAGACGGTGAGCCTCATTGCGAGCCTCCACCATAGAAACCCCAGCAATGAGAGCAGGCATCATAACATTCTCTTCAGCCGTGAATTCGGGTAAAAGTTGATGAAACTGAAAAACAAAACCGATATGCTTATTGCGAAAAGCAGAGAGTTCGCGCTCTTTGAGTTTCAAGACATCAATATTGTTGAGTACAACTTCACCAGAATTAGGACGATCGAGAGTACCTATGATTTGCAAAAGAGTTGTTTTACCAGCACCACTTGGTCCCATGATACTAACTATCTCGCGAGGTGCAATGTGAAGGTCGACGCCTTTGAGCACTTCTAGAGAATCGTAAGATTTGCGTATGTTGGTAATTTTTATCATAATTATAATCAGTTCTACTAATCAAATAAGACTAGTTAGATAAATTATTATTTTGTGTTAGTTGACGAATGACGTGTGAGGCAAGACAGCAACCAAAAACGGCTGGCATATAACTGACTGTGCCTACGTTGGATTTTTTATTTTGTTCGCCTTCGGTAATTTCAACTCGCTCACGAGCAACAACTTCGGCAGAATAGATCACAGTTATACCCTTACGAACACCGAGTTTATGCAAACGTTTACGCACCATACGAGCAAGTTTGCAATAGTCCGATTTCGATATATCGTCGATTTTCACTTGAGTAGGATCGAGTTTTCCACCAGAACCCATACTACTGATGATAGGAATATTGCGCTCAAAGGCCTGATGCATAAGATAGACTTTAGGCGCGAGTGTATCGATGGCATCAATGACATAGTCGTATTTCTCGCTTTCGAGAACCTCGATTGTGCGCTCATCGCGTAGGTATTCTTGCAATAGACGCAACTCTACATCTGGGTTTATATCGCGCAAACGCTCGGCAAGAACTTCAACTTTTGGTCTGCCTACTGTAGATTGAAGGGCTATGAGTTGACGATTGCGATTGGTGTCATTAACCACGTCACCATCGACGAGTGTAAGACGACCTATACCCGAACGCACGAGCATCTCGGCAGCATATGCACCTACCCCACCAACACCAACGATGAGAATGTTGGCTTTAGTGAGATTTTCGACGATTTCATCGCCAAACATGAGTATTGTGCGTTCTTTCCAATTTTGCATTTTTTATTGTTCTTTTGTAACCAAAAGTTAGTCATTCAAATATTTTTCACAGACGCTAATTACTTATATCAATAAATAATCAAACCTATCACGGCAGCGGAGAGAATCATGAGGATTGGGCTTAGTTTGAACCATTTTGTAGCAATAAAGGCTGCTATGAAAATAAGCCATGCAGTCCAATCGCGATAGCCTGCGCCAAAAGTTTCTTCTGTAATGAGTAGAAGTGCGGCAGCAGCAATGAGTCCGATGACAACGGGACGCAAAATGCGCATAACACTATCGATATATTTATTATCCTTTTTCTTAGTCATAAAGGCTATCAAAATCATCATTATGATGAACGAAGGCAAAACAAGCGCAAAGGTAGCAAGGGCAGAACCAAAGGCATTGCCTGTGGCAAGATAGCCTGCATAGGTGGCACAATTGATACCAATTGGACCAGGTGTGATTTGACTAACCGCCACCATATTGGTGAATTCGGACGCCGTAATCCAACCATAATGCTCCACCACTTCGAATTGAATAAGAGAGAGCATTGCGGCTCCACCTCCAAATCCAAAGAGTCCGATTTTGAAAAAAGTTATGAATAGTTGTAAGTAAAGCATTGAAATAAGGAGTGAGGAGTTAGTGGTTTTGTTTCTTATCTTTGAATATTCGAATCACCAATCCACTAATAATGGCAACGAGGATAATCCAAATTGGAGATACACCAAGGAGCCAAATGAGTAGGGCTGCTGAGATAGGAATCCAAATAGTTTTTAGCGTAATTTTGGCAGTTTTGGCGAGTTTGAACACAGGCACAGCAATGAGAGCAATGACTGCTGGTCGGATAGCACGAAAAGCACGAGCAACATATTCATTGTCTTGAAACTGATTGAGGAACATCGCAAAAAGCAAAATCGCCACGAAAGAGGGAAGTCCAGCACCTAATGCGCTGACAATAGCACCACGTTTGCCAGCTACTTTTTCGCCGACAAGGATGGAAATATTCATAGCAAGAATACCCGGAGCAGTTTGTGCGAGAACAACCATATCGAGGAAATCTTCGCTCGTAATCCACTGACGCTTAGAGACTACTTCGTTTTCAATAATAGGCAACATGGCATAGCCGCCACCAATGGTGAAGGCTCCGATTTTCATAAACGAAGTGAAGAGTTGCCAAAGCATAATACGCCTAATATAAAAAGTGTACAAAAATACGAAAAAGTTTTGAGATACGCAAGCGAATTGAAATTTAACAAAACCCTACCCAACAGCAACCTTCTTCATAGGATAACCCTACCTTCAAGCAACCTATGCCGAAGAAGACTGACACTCAAATCAACAATATAGTCGCCTCTTCCCCCTCCTCCCTTTGGTGCATCCCCCCCTAACTCAGGACAACTGCATCTGTTACACGTAAGACCACTACCGAAACCCAAGCTCGAGGCTTTAGATTTTAGCTGATTTTTTATGTTTTTGTGTGTATTTTCAATTAAGCTAACAAAGAACCTTTTTGGATAGATTTTTTTGCTTTTTTTATTACAAAAAGTATTGCATATTTCAGAAAAAATTGCTATATTTGTAAGTTAAAATACGCGTTATACGCTTTAATCGTTAAAAAACTAATTTACAGTAGATTATATGACAGAAGAAGCAAAAAACAGTGCCGCAAAAGAGTACGGCGCGAGTAGTATTCAAGTGTTAGAAGGCCTTGAAGCCGTACGTAAACGTCCGTCGATGTATATCGGCGACACGAGTTCAAAGGGGTTGCACCACTTGGTTTATGAGGTAGTTGACAACTCGATTGACGAGGCTTTGGCTGGTTATTGTACTGATATCCAAGTAAGTATTAATTCTGATAATTCGATAACAGTAGCCGATAATGGTCGTGGTATTCCAGTGGATATGCACGAAAAAGAGGGTCGTTCGGCTCTTGAGGTTGTATTGACTGTGTTGCACGCAGGTGGTAAGTTTGACAAAGGCTCATATAAAGTGTCGGGCGGTTTGCACGGTGTGGGTGTGAGTTGTGTGAATGCATTGTCGACTGACTTGCACGTAGAAGTGCGCCGTGGTGGCAAATTATATGTTCAGGATTATAAACGTGGCGTACCACAATATAGCGTGAAAGAGGCTGGTGAGTCTACAACTACAGGTACAACTGTTACGTTTAAGCCAGACCCTGAAATTTTCTCGGAAACAATATATCAATATCATATTTTGGCGGCTCGCTTGCGCGAATTGGCATTCTTAAATGCTGGTATTCACTTGACTATCACAGATTATCGTGTAGAAAATGAAGGAGATGAACCTAAATCGGAACATTTCCATTCAGAAGAGGGTTTGCGTGAGTTTGTGAAATATATCGACTCAAGTCGTGAGGCTTTGATTCCACACGTAATTCACATTAACACAGAGAAATATGGTACTCCTGTGGAAATTGCGATGATGTACAACACTTCGTATTCGGAAAATCTTCACTCATACGTGAATAATATCAATACAATCGAAGGTGGTACTCACGTGTCGGGTTTCCGTCGTGCATTGACTCGTACGTTGAAAAAATATGCTGAAGACAGCAAAATGCTTGAAAAAGTGAAAGTTGAAATTTCGGGTGATGACTTCCGCGAAGGTTTGACTGCTGTGATTTCTGTAAAAGTAGCAGAACCACAATTTGAGGGTCAAACTAAAACTAAACTTGGCAATAGCGAAGTGATGGGTATGGTGGACCAAGCTGTGGGTGAAGCTCTTGGTAACTATCTTGAAGAGCATCCAACTGAAGCTAAAGCAATTGTGCAAAAAGTGATTTTGGCTGCTACTGCACGTAATGCTGCGCGTAAAGCGAGAGAGATGGTACAAAGAAAATCGCCATTGTCGGGCGGTGGTTTGCCTGGTAAATTGGCTGACTGCTCGAGCCGTGATGCTGCACAATGCGAGTTGTTCCTCGTCGAAGGGGACTCGGCTGGTGGTTCGGCTAAATCGGGTCGTGACCGTAATTATCAAGCTATCCTCCCATTGCGTGGTAAGATTTTGAACGTGGAAAAAGCTATGCAACACCGCGCATTTGAAAGCGAAGAAATTAGAAATATTTATACAGCTTTGGGTGTGACTATCGGTACTGAAGAAGATTCGAAAGCATTGAATATGAGCAAACTTCGTTACCACAAAGTGATTATCATGACCGATGCCGATGTGGATGGTTCGCACATCGCTACTTTGATTTTGACATTCTTCTTCCGCTATATGAAAGAGATGATTGAAAATGGTTATATCTATATTGCTACTCCTCCACTCTACCTCTGCAAAAAAGGCAAAGTGCAACAATATTGCTGGACAGAAGACCAACGTTTGCGCTTTATCGAAGAGTATGGCGGTGGCAATGAGGGTGCTATCACTCAACAACGCTACAAAGGTCTTGGTGAGATGAACGCTGAGCAATTGTGGGAAACTACAATGAATCCTGAAAATCGTACATTACGCCAAATTACAATCGAAAATGCGGCTGAAGCTGACCAAATATTCTCGATGTTGATGGGTGACGAAGTTGGTCCTCGTCGTGAATTCATCGAACAAAATGCGGTTTATGCTAATATTGACGCGTAAATTAAATTGCAAAGTACAATTATTTTGATTATTAACATTTAAACTATAGAATATATGAAATTTACGGTATCAAGTTCATTGCTTCTTAGTCGCCTACAAATGGTAGGTAAGGTGATTAGTTCAAAAAACACAATGGCTATTTTGGACAATTTCCTTCTTCAAGTGAATGGTAATATGCTTACTATCACTGCTTCAGACCTCGAAACAACTCTTACAACAACTCTTGAAATTGACAATCAAGAGGGTGATATAACAATTGCATTGCCAGCAAAATTGTTGATTGACTCGCTCAAAGAGTTCCCAGAACAACCACTTTGCTTCGATATCAATCCTGAAAATCTTGCAGTAATGTTCCGCACTGAAACAGGTAACTATAACTTTATCGGTCAAAACGGCAACGAATATCCAAAAGCTCCAGAGTTGAAAGAAGAACACTTCAACTATACAATGGAGTCGAGCGTATTGGGCGCAGGTGTTGGCAAAACAGCATTCGCTGCAGCTACAGAAGACCTTCGTCCTACAATGACTGGTATCTACTTCCGTTTTGGCAATGAGGGTGTTACATTTGTTGCTACTGATGCTCACAAACTCGTACGCCTTATCAACAAAACTGTTACATCGGAAGTGGAATCATCATTCATCCTACCTCGTAAGGCTGCAAATACAGTGAAAAACCTTGTGGCAAGCGAAAAATGCAATGTTCAAATTAGTTTCGACGACAAAAATATCATCTTTGAATTGCCAACTTATCGCATGATTTGTCGCCAAATCGAAGGTAGATTCCCTAACTACAATGGTGTTATTCCACAAAACAACCCATACGAAATCATTCTTGATCGCCACCACTTTATCAGTGCAATCAAACGTATTCTTGCTTTTGCTAACCAAGGCACTTACCTTGTGAAACTTAGCATTGAATCAGGTCGTATGACTCTCTCGGCTCAAGACATCGACTTCAGCATTTCGGCTAAAGAAACTATCCCTTGCCAATTCGAAGGCGAACCTATCAATATCGGTTTCAAAGCTCCATTGCTTGTTGATATTCTCAATGGTATTTCAAGCAACGAAGTGCGCCTCCAACTCGCAGATCCATCACGTGCGGGTATCATTCTTCCACTTGAAAATGAAGAAAATGAGGATATGCTTACATTGTTGATGCCTATGCTTATCAATGAATAATATTTGATTGAATGCATAATTCATAATGCATAATTCATAATTTATGGGTTATGCATTTTTTGTATAAATATTTAGATATGAGACACGAGACTGAAATTGTTACACCATATATAAAAAGGTTGTTGATGAGCCATATAACTGGTTTGTCGATGACACAATTGTTGGCAGAAAGAGATTTTTGCCTTTCGGAAGAACAAGAAAAATGGTATAACGATGCTATTACGAGACTGCAGAATAATGAGCCTTTGCAACACGTATTGGGGTATAGTGAGTTTTATGGACGCAAATTTAAGAGCGATAGACGAGCCCTTGTGCCTCGCCCTGAAACGGAAGAATTGGTGGAGTGGATAATTGATTCAATTAATAATTCACAACCAACGGTCTTGAGCAATAGCGAAAAATTCACAATTCACAATTCTTCAGTAACTCCACCTAAAAACTTAAGCATATTAGATATTGGCACTGGTACGGGATGTATTGCTTTATCGTTGGCCAAAGAATTGCCTGAGGCGAAGGTGACAGCATTGGATATATCGACAGAGGCGCTTAGTTTGGCACGCGAAAATGCAGAGATACTGGAGGTGAATAATGTTGATTTTATTGAAGGAGACATATTAAAACACTCCTCATTCCTCACTCCTCACTCCTCATTCCACATTATCGTAAGCAATCCACCATACGTTCGCGAATGCGAAAAGGCTGAAATGGAAGCAAACGTGCTTGATTATGACCCCCATACAGCATTATTTGTATCTGACGAAAACCCTTTGATTTTTTATCGTGCCATAGGTGAATTTGCATTAACACATCTCAAGAATGGAGGGACTCTATATTTTGAAATAAATCAGTATCTCGGGCAAGAAACTTGTGA
>JAZLEE010000205.1:0-3032 GCA_045615085.1 Candidatus Aphodosoma sp.
TATAAAATATTCTCTCAATCGACCCATATTTCGCCACAAGCGCATCCTTCTCGCCCTGCTCAATCACATTACCCTTATTGATAACTATTACATCGTCGCACACTTGCTCCACCTCTTGCATAATATGAGTAGAAAAGATTACCAAACGTTCACGCCCCAAATCCTTAATCAACTGACGAATCTCTATCAACTGATTAGGGTCGAGACCAGTAGTTGGCTCGTCGAATATCAACACTCGCGGATTGTGTATAATAGCCGCCGCAATGCCAACACGCTGACGATAGCCTTTCGACAATTGACCAATCTTCTTATTTGCCTCAACAGTCAACCCTGTGCGCTCAACCACATCATCGACAGCATCTCTTTTCGCTACACCCTTCAAACCATACACCTCTGCCACAAACTCCAAATATTCACGCACATACATATCGAGGTACAACGGATTGTGCTCTGGCAAATAGCCCACCATGCGCTTAGTTGCAGTATCATCCACAGCCACACGCACACCATCAATCATCACCTCGCCCTCGTCGGCTGCAATATAGCCTGTAATAATCTTCATAAGAGTTGACTTGCCTGCTCCATTAGGACCAAGCAATCCCACAATGCGACCCACACCAAAACTCTGATTTATAGCACACAACACACGCTGCGCACCATAACTTTTCGATATATTCTTTATTTCCAACATAACTATTCTCGTAGAATTTTTGCAATTTGCAAATTTACAAAAAAAATCTCAACTCTCAACTCTCAACTCTCAACTTTTTTTACTACCTTTGCATTCGAATATGCAAACAAGACAACACACTAATATTTTCATTCTACTCGTTGCAATGCTCATTGGTATTGCAACCACAAGTGTTGTCTCTATATTCACCACTCAATATGCTGACACAGTGTGTTGTGCAATAGAAAAAGAACCATCTGCCGAACAACAGAAATCGCTCTTTTCGCAACTACAAGCACTCAACATTCAAGTCACTGCCAATAGTTCGAAATTGCCAACTTTCTCTACTCACACATCGGCAAAACGAACTAACAATCAATCGTCTAATCTCGATCTACAACTTCACTTTGCAAATAAAATAGTACAAACCTATCTCCGCGAAGGTCGCTACACTCAGATTCTCTCATTTAGCCACCAACCGCCTCTGTATTATATATTTGCGCTACATCGCATGCGGAATTAGCCTCCGCCCTCTCCCCTAAATAAAACACACACATTTTTTTATGTCAGACAAGTCCGACTTGTCCGACCCATCGTACTTATATACTAACACTAACAAAAAACAAAATGAAAAATAATAATATCCCAGAAAACCTCCTCGAAGGACTTAATATAACAGAAAAACGCAATAGTGCATCAATCGTAAAAGCACTTGTATATCTTGTAGTTGCAGTAGCTGCTACCCTCTCTCTCGTATTTATTAAAGACAGCAAATCGTCTATGTATATGCTCATGGGCATCGTGGCTGCATTCGGCTATATTATGACAGTGTGCGTTCTAATCTTTACTCGTAAAGATGTATTGTGCGAAGGCAAACGCCTCAATGGTTACACTCTATATTTCGACACAGCAACTGCAAATGTTGAAAAAGCCATTGCCGCAAAAGATGCTAAAGCATTGAAAAGCTATAAGAATACAACAGAAAATGGTCTTAAACTCGAATTGGCTTATAGCGACGACTTTAGCGTAGCCCGCTACCGTCTCTACCGCTATATCCCATTTGAATTCCAACCAGATAGCGAAATCATCGAAATCAAAGCAGAACAAGTGAAAGTTCTCATCGCAGAATAAACCACATAAGGCATGGAAGGCTAAAATTATTTCATAAAAGATTAAAGTTAAAAGTTTTCCAAATAGCCTTCTGTGCTTTTATATAACAAGCGGCTGACTGCAAATGCAATCAGTCGCTTGTTTTTATGTTATTAAATCGTGACTATTCGGTAGGGAAAAGTTGTCGCCAATCGCAGCCTTCGCGCCAGAGGGAACATCCGTAGGCTATACGCCCCTTGATAATCACACCTTTGCCACACTTAGGGCATGGTGCTCCTTCGGTGATTGTTGGTTGTTTAGGTGCTTGTTTTGTAGCCTTCGGCTTGGATGTTTTAGGTTTAGAAGCTTGCTTTTTAGGCGCTTCGGGCTCTGCGGTAAATATGCGTTGAGTAGGATTCTGACGCATCACCTCAGTCACTACGTTCGACACCATTGACTTAAGCTCGTCAATAAACTGAGTGGCTTGATAGGCCCCGCGCTCGATGTCGCGAAGTTTCTTTTCCCACTGACCTGTGAGTTCGGCTGATTTAAGTAGTTCGAACTGAATAGTGGCAATAAGGTCGATGCCCGTTTGAGTAGGTACGAGCGATTTGCGCTCCTTACGAATATAATTGCGCTTGAAAAGAGTTTCGATGATAGCCGCACGGGTAGATGGGCGACCTATACCATTCTCCTTCATAGCATCGCGGAGTTCGTCGTTTTCGACAAACTTGCCCGCCGTTTCCATCGCACGAAGAAGGGTTGCCTCGGTGTATTGCTTTGGAGGAGTAGTTTGTTTTTGTGCCAAATCGGGAGTATGAGGACCACGTTCGCCCTTAACGAATTGAGAATTGAGAATTGAGAATTGAGAATTATCTTCCGACGATTCATCATTTTTCGCCACCAACTCCTCATTATTGAACACTGCGCGCCAACCTGGTTCGAGAATTCGTTTGCCAGTAACCTTGAACTCAACACCATTGACATCGCCCATGACTGTGGTGGTTGATATCTTACACTCGGAATAGAAGTTGGCTATGAAATGGCGCACTACGAGGTCGTAGACTTTGCGCTCGACGTCGGTCATTGCGGCATTGTTGTAGCCCGTAGGGATAATGGCGTGGTGGTCGGTAACTTTGGCATTGTCGAACACTTTTTTCGACTTAGGTAACTTATTGAGATTAAGTGCCGCCACCAATGGTTCGTAGCCTTTCAAACCACGCAAAGTGGCAGGCATTTTGGGATATAAATCTTCACTCAAAAAGGTGGTATC
>JAZLEE010000206.1:0-6561 GCA_045615085.1 Candidatus Aphodosoma sp.
TTATCGCGATAGAATATTCTTAGTTCAGACATCTTATATTCAAGTTGAAATGTGAAATTTGAAATGTGAAATTAAAAAAGATAGAAGAACAAGAAAACCACTCCTCATTCCTCACTCCTAACTCCTCATTTATTTCGACGGAGGCTGACTAAGAATTTGTTGCACGAGATTAGTGAGGTCGATAAATTCTGCCACCGAGAGTTGCTCGGGGCGTTTGTTAAAGACCTCTTCGTTCATTGCACGACCCTGCATGAGGGGTTTGAGCGAATTGCGCATAGTCTTACGGCGTTGATTGAACGCTGTTTTCACTACGCTAATAAACAATTTTTCGTCGCATCCAAGGCTCTCTTTTGAATTGCGAGTCATACGAATCACTGCAGATTTCACCTTTGGAGGCGGATTGAACACATGCTCGTGAACAGTAAAAAGATATTCTATATCGTAAAATGCTTGTAAAAGCACTGATGTAATACCATAAGTTTTTGAGCCATGAGGCGCTGCAATGCGCTCTGCCACCTCTTTTTGTATCATACCCGAACAGACAGGAATGCGGTCGCGATGCTCAAGAACTTTGAAAAATATTTGGCTCGAAATGTTATAAGGATAGTTGCCAATGACCATAAACGGACCATCGCCAACAATCGCATCGAGATTGAGACGAAGGAAGTCGCCTTCGACTACATGAAGTTGCGGATAGTGCTCTTTTAGATATACAACCGACTCTGTATCAATTTCGATAGCAGTAAGGTTGATATTCGGATTTTGCAAAAGGAATTGTGTGAGCACACCCATACCCGGACCAATCTCGATGACACGAGTTGGTTCGGCAGTAGGTAGCGACTCGGCTATTTGCTGCGCTACTCGCAAGTCGGTTAGGAAGTGTTGTCCTAAATGTTTCTTTGCCCTTACCTCTGACATTTTCCTTCTTTAATCTAAAAAATTGTGCTTTGTGCTTTGTGCTTTGTGCTTTTTTAACTATCTTTGCACTTTCAAACTGCAAAAATAACTATTTTTAGGCACATGACCAAAGAAAAAACAAAAAAAATACATCCTATCAATCAATTATTGCAAAAAATCATACTCTCTGTAATTGATTTCGTATATATTCCGTTCAAAAAATATATCCCTTATCAACTATTTCGCTACGGTTGCTCAGGTGGCGCAAATATGGTTTTCGACTGGGTATTATACTTCATTTTCTACAATTTCGTCTTCTGTCACAATGTGTTGCACATAGGCTCTATTGCCATCAGCGCACATATTGCATCGTTCGTATTCACATTTCCTATAACTTTTTTCAGTGGTTTTTGGTTGGGTCGATATATCAGTTTCAAAGAATCAGAAATGCGTGGTTGGTCGCAACTTGTTCGCTACCTCTTTGTTGTAGCAATGTGCATTCTCATCAACTACGTTTGCTTAAAATTCTTCGTAGAAATATGCCATTTCTATCCTACTCCATCCAAAATGATAACTACAATCATCACAACGATATTTAGTTTCTTAATGCAAAAATATTTCACCTTCAAGGCATGAAATTAAAGACAATATACAAAATATTTGTCTATACAATCGTTGTAATAGCATACGCAGTAATCGTCTTTAAACTTATCTCCTACGACGATTACCCTTCCCTATTCAGGCAATTCGCGTCCAACATATCCACCAATTGGATATACCTTGTCTTGTGTCTATTATTGATGCCTTGCAACCTATTGTCCGAATCAATCAAATGGCGATGTGCCGTATCTCACATCGAAAAGATATCATTCAAAAAGGCCATCATATCAACCCTCCGCGGACAAGTTGGAGGCATTGCCACTCCCAACAAATTGGGCGACATACCTACCCGTGCGCTATCTCTGAAAGATAGCAACAAAGCCTCTGGAATCATCATGGGTTTCATCTCCGCATGGACGCTCTCTTTCGTAATCATAATCATTGGCGCAATCACATCGTACGTCTATTTTTCCACATATTTTGTCGACTTTTTTTATCACAAAGATTACTCTATGCTCCTAACCAATAGTTGTATACTGATAATTATACTCATAATATCACCTCTGTGCCTCAAGTTCCTACCAGTCAACAAAATAAAATCAGACAACATCCGAACAACATTAACAACTCTATCTCACACACCATACTCAAAGGTTGTTTCTCTCATTGGATTATCCCTACTCCGTTATGCCATCTTTTGCTTACAACTATTCTTAATGTTCTTGTTTTTCAACATAAGCATAACCTTCGCTCAAGCCTGTGTGATTATTCCTACCATATATCTATCCACAACCATCACACCTACTCTAATAACATCGGAAGCCACAACTCGCAGTGCCTATGCCATCTTCCTTTTGTCTCCAATATGCCACAATTCCGAACCTACTATTGCACTTGCCACATCTCTGCTTTGGGCACTAAATTGTGGCACTCCAATCATCATCGGTTCGTTCTTATTTAACAAACATAAGTGATTTTATTAACAAAAACATCCCCAAAATCCCACTTATTCTGTTAAATAAACAATCTCTCCGTTTATATTCCCCCTTTTAAACTATTAAATTTCACACCAGAAACACTTTTTATGTTAATTTTTACAAAAAAATGCAACATGTTAAAATATAAAGTTATATCTTTGCACCGCAAATAAAGATACACCTAACAATGAAAAGTTTTTGGAGAAAAAATTCCATCTGGTTTCTAATCATACCCATGTCTGCAACCTTCATCATTCTACTATTCATGCAGATTAAGTATGTCCAAAACATCAAATCCACCATCGACTCTCAATTCGCTGATGCGGTGCAACGTAGCCTCTACCGAACAGTGAAATCTGTCGAAGAAGCCGAAGTTCTCACCTACATCGACGAAGCCTTCAAAAACGACACTCCAGAAGCTCGCAAAGCCAAAGATGCCATCAATCAAGCACGAAGCCAAAACATACAACACATAATCGAGTCTCACATCGACTCAATCATCAGCAGTGGCAACAACATCCTAAACCAAACACAACCAAACACATCTATCTCTGCTGCTACCCAAAAATACAACGAAAAACAATACAAACGCTTCATACAACTCAAAAGTCTCATCGAGATTGCAACTGCGCGAATATTCAACAACTCCCACAATCAGGATATCACAACACGAATCGACCCATACTACCTTCGCGACCAACTAACCTACAATCTCGAGCAAAACGGCATCACTACCGAATACTATTTTGCCATTGCCGACCAAAAAGGCAAAAACATATACCGCTTCAACGAAAAAGCATTCAAACTAACAAACGAATGCTACAAACAACAACTATTCCCATCCGACAAACAAACCCACAATATCCACTACCTCTACATATATTTCCCCAACAAACACACGGAATATATGTCAACCCTAAAGATATTGTGCCCACCTCTAATCACAACCATCTTACTACTAATAATCTGCTCATTCACAATCTGGTACATATTTCATCAACAACAACTCAACGAAATCAAAAACGACTTTATCAACAACATGACGCACGAACTAAAAACCCCCGTAGCGTCAATATCGCTCGCATCGCAAATGCTCAACGACCCTGCCGTCTCTAAATCACAAGCCATGCTCGAGCACATATCCAAAATCATCCGCGACGAAACCAAACGACTCTCTTTCCAAGTCGATAAAGTCCTACAAATGTCCGTATTCGAACAACAAGACATAAAACTCGAACAACAAGAAAACAACATAAACGAAATCATACAAACCATCGCCGAGAACTACTCGCTCAAAATACACTCCAAAGGCGGCAACCTCTACACCGAACTACACGCATTCAACGCCTTTGTCAACGTCGACGAGATGCACTTTGCCAACATAATCTACAACCTCCTCGACAACGCAACAAAATACTCGCGCGACAACGCCCCAATCATCATCACCATCTCCACTTGGAACGAAAAAAATAGCCTATTCATCTCAATCGAAGACAACGGCATAGGCATCAAACGAGAATATCTAAAACACATTTTCGACAAATTCTATCGCGTCCCAACTGGCAACCGCCACGACGTCAAAGGCTTCGGACTCGGACTCCCATACGTAAAAAAAATCGTAAAACTACACAATGGCACAATAAAAGTAGAATCCGAACCAAACGTTGGCACAAAATTCGTAATAGAACTTAAAAACATCGAAATATAAACAATCATAAATATCATACTTATGGAAAAGACAAAAATCCTCCTTTGCGAAGACGACGAAAACCTCGGCATGCTCCTTCGCGAATACCTCCAAGCCAAAGGCTACAACGTAACTCTCGCTCCCGACGGCGAAGCAGGTTTCCAACATTTCTCTAACGAAAAATTCGACCTCTGCATCCTCGACGTAATGATGCCTAAAAAAGACGGCTTCACACTCGCGCAAGATATCCGCAAAGTCAACGGAATCGTCCCTATCGTCTTCCTCACTGCCAAATCGCTCAAAGAAGACGTCCTCGAAGGTTTCCGAATCGGTGCCGACGACTATATCACCAAACCTTTCTCAATGGAAGAAATGCTCCTCCGCATCGAAGCCATCATGCGCCGCATCAGTGGTAAGAAAAACAAAAACGGAACTGAATACCAACTCGGCTCAATGACCTTCGACACACAAAAACAAACGCTATCTTCCGACAAAGGCGTAACAAAACTCACAACAAAAGAGTGCGAACTCCTTGCCCTCCTCGTGCAAAATGCCAACAGCATCCTCGAACGCAACTACGCACTCAAAACAATCTGGGTCGAAGACAACTACTTCAACGCTCGTAGCATGGACGTTTACATCACCAAACTTCGCAAACTCCTCAAAGACGATCCTGAAGTAGAAATCATCAACATCCACGGCAAAGGCTACAAACTCATCATACCTGAACAATAAACCTAAGCCCCATAATACAAAATAGTGCATCAAAACCCCATTTTTGATGCACTATTTTTTATTCCCTCTTCTATTTAGTCAAAAATATTCCCCAAAAACACAAACCCAAACTACAACCCCAACCTCACCCAACCCCAAATATACTATAAATATAGGATAAATATACTATAAACATACTATAAATATACCATAAACATAGGATAGAATAACCCACAAGCACCCTAAAACACCCCCTTCTTGTACAAAATACAAGAATTTCACACCAAAACCAACAATTTTAAACTTTTTACTTTTATATATCAAATTATTTTCGTAAATTTGCAACGTGAAAAACAAGTGCCCTTTGGCAAGGTTATTGCACAATACATAACAAAAAAAATATTAACTTTTTAAATATAGACAAATTATGGCAAATCTTGATTTATCTAAGTATGGTATCAATGGTGCGGTTGAAATCCTTCACAACCCATCTTACGATGTACTCTTCGCAGAAGAAACAAAACCAGAACTCGAAGGCTTCGACCGCGGTCAAGTTACAGAACTTGGTGCTGTCAACGTTATGACAGGTGTTTACACTGGCCGTTCTCCTAAAGACAAATTCTTCGTAATGGACGAAGTAAGCAAAAACACTGTATGGTGGACTTCTGACGAATACAAAAACGACAACAAACCAGTAACAGAAGAAGCTTGGAAATCCCTCAAAGAAATCGCAGTTAAAGAACTTTCAGGCAAAAAATTATATGTAGTTGACACATTCTGCGGTGCAAACGCTAACTCTCGTCTCAAAGTGCGTTTCATCATGGAAGTAGCATGGCAAGCACACTTCGTGACTAACATGTTCATCCGTCCAACTGCCGAAGAACTCGCTAACTACGGCGAACCTGACTTCGTAGTATTCAACGCCTCTAAAGCTAAAGTAGAAAACTACAAAGAACTCGGTCTCAACTCAGAAACTGCTGTAGTATTCAACCTCACAAGCCGCGAACAAGTTATCATCAACACTTGGTACGGTGGTGAAATGAAAAAAGGTATGTTCTCAATCATGAACTATCTTCTCCCACTCCGTGGCATGGCTTCTATGCACTGCTCGGCTAACACTAACGAAAAAGGCGAAACTGCTATCTTCTTCGGTCTTTCTGGTACAGGTAAAACTACTCTCTCAACTGACCCTAAACGTCAACTCATCGGCGACGACGAACACGGTTGGGACGACGAAGGTATCTTCAACTTCGAAGGCGGTTGCTACGCTAAAGTTATCAACCTCGACAAAGAAAGCGAACCAGACATCTACAACGCTATCCGTCGCGACGCTCTTCTCGAAAACGTTACTGTTGACGCAGAAGGCAAAATCGACTTCGCAGATAAGAGCGTAACTGAAAACACTCGCGTTTCTTACCCAATCCACCACATCAACAACATCCAACCAGGTTCTAAAGCTCCTGCTGCTAAGAAAGTTATCTTCCTTTCAGCTGACGCATTCGGTGTATTGCCTCCAGTATCTATCCTCTCTCCAGAGCAAACTCAATACTACTTCCTCTCTGGTTTCACAGCTAAATTGGCTGGTACTGAACGTGGTATCACAGAACCAACTCCTACATTCTCAGCTTGCTTCGGTGCTGCATTCCTTTCTCTCCACCCAACTAAATACGGTGAAGAACTCGTTAA
>JAZLEE010000207.1:0-11040 GCA_045615085.1 Candidatus Aphodosoma sp.
AGAAATCGCCCCATTCATTTAATCCAAAACGAGAAGAATAACGAGAGAGTTCTTGCCAGAGAAGAGCCGATTCATTCATATATTTAGAAATTTCAGAGAAATAATCAGCAACATCGCCTTCAGAAGCACCTTTTAATTTTACGAAAAGTTGTTTGTCGACATTGAAAGTCAGATTTTCGCCATAAAAATTAACCGCGATAGGAGTAGAATTAGTATTCTTGACAATACCAGTAGAAGATTCAGCAGAATCTTTAGTTACGACATTATCAACATTTACATTGAGATCTAAACTAGTATCATTTGGCAAATCTGCTACAACATCATCTTGCGGTTGCTGTTTTGGCAAAGCAGTAACAACAAAATCATTATCATTGCCAGTTTCTTCGGAATCAGGCACAACTGGAGCTTCCTTTGGTTTAGGAGTCGCAAAAGGAGAAGCATGCTTCTTGTAGTTATCGAATAACTCCCAAGTTTGCTTGATATAGTCGGCATAAGCCTTGTTTTGTTGAGATGAATATTTGTCAAAATTAGCTCTTTTTTCCTTTTTATAAGAGTCTTTTCGAGCTTGAATTGACTTGATAAAATCGTCTCTCATACTTTGTGCTCCTACAAACGATAGAGCGACAAAGAAAAAACAAAATAAAAAAGATAATCGTTTCATAGTTATAAGGATAAGAATTATTATGTTAAGTGATAAAAATGGTATATAGTATTAATACCAATGAATAGGCACATTTGAGAAAACCAATTCTTCAGATTGGCCACCACGTGGTTGAACGCTAATTTTAATAGTTCTGAATTTAGTTGCGGTATCGCTTACGCGGCTAAAATGAGCATAATCACTAGAATACGACACTTTCACTGGAGTTCTCTTAGGGAGATCAATCCAACCAAGATAACCTGCTTTATGAGTTTCATATTCATCGGTATATGCAGTAGCATAACCAAAATAATACTCTAAATCATAGTCCTTATTTTCAACAACAAACTCAAAATGCACACGACCATTAGAGCTATCACCGAAAGCACCAGCCTCGATAAACTCCAAGTCATAAAAGGGATTAGTAACTCTGATAGTCGATTCTGAAGAAGAATCGCCGTTTTCAGTTGGACGATTACCACCACTATCTTTCAAAGCACCAAACATCTCTTCACATGAAGTAACCGCAATTAGCATAAAGCCTAAAAGCAAAAGATTTAATAATTTTTTCATTTCCATTTTATTTTGAAAGTTAATATTTTTTTGTTCTTAATTATTCTATCTACCAACCAATATACATAGACCATGCAGCACCAATAGTAAAACCAGCTCCATAGTTATATCTAATAAACATATCAAAATTGTTGTAAGCGCCCGAATCATAACGCACGCCTAAATCTGTTTTGAAATAAACTTCAGGATCAATAGAATAGTATGTTTCAAAAGAATCTTCCGATCCACCAAAAAGAATGACAGGAGCAACAGCGGCATATATTGCCCATTTTTCAACAACAGGGAATAATAGACGGAAGGTTGGGTCATAAGAGACACACTGCACACCACCATAACTACCAAAGAAATCGAAATTAAGCCAATCAAACTCAACCATTTTATATCTATACGCGAGCGAACTAATTTCAATATCCCAATAAGTACCAAAGCTAGCACTAACACGCCAAGCTGCTACTGCCTTAGCCCCAGCATTATCGTAATAATCGCCTAACACACTAGAATAATCAGGCAAATCAATGGTTGGTGGATAGTAGGTCTTTTTAAGACGACCACCTATAGTTACACCCGCAGGATCGGTTGTTATAGTAACATCTTTTACCTTCTCATCATAACCAATATCATCTACTTTAACCTTATAATTTCCTACAGGCAATTGAGTAGCAAAAGGAGTTGAACCTTTACGAGATCCATCTATATATACATCAGAGCCATCGGGTTTAGTGTTGACAATCAAAGTTCCAACGATGGCTTCGATTTCGGGCAATTGCACAACTTGCCCTTCGTGTGTTATTTCAAATTTATATTTCTTTTGTCGATAATTAGGTTTTGAAATAATTACCTCATGTTCACCCAAATAGAACTCACCGGTGTAAAAATTAGAATAACCTCTCATAGAATAAGTATTTCCATCAACATGAATATCCACACCAGCAACAGGAGATTTTAAAGTAGCAGAAACCAAACCTTCTTTCAAAGTTTCAGAAATAACAAAAGTTTTTTTCTCTTCGATAGTGATATTCTTTACAAGAGGCGATTTAGTTTGCTTTTTCACCTCAATTTTATAATCGCCGACCAAAAGTTTTGGCAAGAAAAATGGAGTTTCACCCTTCAATTCGCCATTAATATATACCGAAGAGCCAAGAGGTTTGACATCGACACGTAAAGAACCATATATTGGAACTGGTTGAAGAAGAGTAATTGTGCTACCATTAGTCGATGGAGAGATGGAATAGACCTTTTTCTGAGAGCGGTGCGAAGCTTTTCTAGTTTCAATCTCATGGTCGCCAAATTCAATACGTCCAGTCCACGAAGTGACACCACGGCGTTCGCGGTCGATCCAGATTTCGGCACCCTCCAATGTTTTGAAGGTCACATTAGCAAAATTTTGCTTCAAGGCAGGAGTAACAGTTACGGTTTGATTATCCGAAACAACAACCCTTTCGATATAATCGGCATACATATTTTGCACGACGCGCAAAGTGTGTTGTCCCGACGACAAACGATCGGTTTTAGTAGGAATAGTACCCACAAGAACATTGTCAACATATACTTTAGCACCAACAAGGTCGCCCGAGCCATTCACTTGAATCCATCCAAAAGCAGGGCGAAGATTGACAGGAACAATTTTGGTTTCGCCAGCACTATTAAGAGTCACTTTGCCAACTTCATCGTGATAATCTTTTGCCATAACACGATATTCGTAGGTACCACAATCCAAAAGGTCATAAGCCACGCCATCTTGCAAATCCCAAGCTTTACCATTAACTTCGAGGAAAGCATCGGCAGGCTCAACTTTAAATTGCAAATATTGTCGAGCAATCTCTTCTTCGATGATAGTTTGCATACGCCCCACGCGAAGAGAAAGGATGTATGTCGAAGCCCGTTTCACCGACATACCTAAATCATAATCGTCGAGACGACCTAATTGTGGGTGGAAAATAGATATTTGACGCACGCCATATGGCACATATAGCCAAGTTTCGGTCTCTTTATCAATCACTTTCATCACGCCTAATTGACCAACATCGAAAGTGAAGCCATTGGCATGAGGAGTAGAGCGCACCTTGATCAAGGCACATTTTTCGCCATTTTGATCACGAACAATAGTACCTTCGAGGTTAGCATCTAAATCTTTTTCATCATGCTTGAAACTTTCTACTACAATACTTTGAGCAGATAGCACTGTAGAAAATAAAATCCAGAATAAAAGTAAAGATAATTTTTTCATATTTTACTTAATTATATTAATCAGCAAATCGTTTTAGAATAACTTTATTGTAAGATAATCGACTTCGATAGTATGAAAATCTGAGACAAGGAAACCCATCATAGTCATATTTATATCAGAATCTATTTTTGCAGAGCAGAATAGTTCATCATCAACATACCATTCGACTATTCTCCCTTTTTTTATCATTTTGTATCGATGCTCGGCAAATGGAGACCATTTAGACAAATGAAAACCTTTGTACTTATCTTTTTTTTCATAAGTGCCATATTTTAATGCCAATTGGTCTGGATTTGAGGCGTGGCACAAAGAGAGAGCATGCGCTTTGCTATATTCTGAGCCCAAAACAAAAAATAAAGAAGCCAACTCTTCACCAAATTCCACTTTCATAGCAAATTCCAATTCAAAATCACTATCCTTGAGATCTCTAGGTAAAGTATATAGATTTTTAGAATAGCCATAATCCTTGGTATCTTTAAATATCATTTTACCCCCTTGGAATGAGATTTCACCACCCGAAGAGATTTTCCAAGCTGAAGAAAAAGAGTTAAATTGCTCATTAATCAACATGGTTCCATTGCTACTAGCTGTTCGCTCATAGCTTATTTGACTCTGGCTAACACTACGTTGTCCACTCGATTTAGAAGAAGAATTCAGAGCCAATCGCATACCACGACATGCATTTGTTGAAGTCGCTTCTGCTCTACTTCTGCCATAAACACAGCAATACCCCACATCTTCAGTATAACATCCACCACCACGATGAACACGATATGAATCGGCATTAGAAGAAGGACCTTGAGGATTATGTTTAGGAGACGATTTATAATACACTATCTCATACCAATCATTACACCACTCTTGAACATTCCGGCTCATATCATAAAGACCTAATTCGTTAGGTTTTTTTTGAGCTACAGGATGTACGTCATCATCTAGTTTAGCAACTTGACTAAGATTGTTGCTACCAGCAAATTTATATCCCTTCGAAAGATTACCACCTCGAGCAGCAAACTCCCATTGAGCCTCAGTAGGGAGGGAGAATTTTTGACCCGTCAATTGATTAAGTTTATTAATAAACCTTTGGCAATCATCCCACGACACACGATTTACTGGCTTATTATCACCCCTAGCATACGAAGCAGATGGATTTGAGCCCATAACAGCCATCCACAACGCTTGAGTCACCTCTGTTTCACCTATATAATACCCATCAAGAGTGACTTCGTGAGCAGGTTTTTCGGCGAAAGAGCCCTCATTTGACCCCATCATGAACGTACCACCATCGACACGTTTCATAATAAATTTCACACCATTAACATCGAATGCCAAATCATTGCCACTTGCCGTAGGAGTATATGCATAATCTTGTTCAAAAACCTTATCAAATTTTTCATCAACAACATTATTTCCATTAGGTATGGCTCTATTTCCAACTGTATTTTCCACACGATATTTGCCAGGATCTTCGGCCAATTCGCCTTGCACCTTAGAGATTTCGCCTTCGCTAACTATAATGGTTTGTTTAGAAGAAAGTTTACCCTCTTTACGCACCTCAACGTCATGATTGCCGACTAAAATTTTAGGCAAAAAGAGAGGAGTTTCACCTTTTAAAGCACCATCAATATAGACAGAAGAGCCGAGCGGTTTCATATCTATCGTCAACGAACCATAGATAGGGATTGGTTGAAGGAGGTCAATTGTAGCTCCATTAGTCGATTGTGAGATAGAATATACCTTTTTCTGAGAACGGTGCGAAGCTTTTTTAGTTTCAATCTCATGGTCGCCGAATTCAATACGTCCAGTCCACGAAGTGACACCACTGTGTTCGCGGTCAATCCAGATTTCGGCTCCGTCCAACGTTCTAAAAGTCACATTAGCAAACTCTTGCGCCATCTTAGGATCAATCGTTAAAGTTTGATTGTCAAAAACAACCACTTTTTCGATATAATCTTTATACATTTTTTGCACTACACGCACAACATGTTGTCCCGAAGATATTTTATCCGACTTAAAAGGAATATCGCCAGCATACACATTATCAATATAGACTTTTGCGCCACGAAGGTCGCCCGAGCCATTCACTTGAATCCAACCAAAAGCAGGACAAAGATTGACAGAGACAATTTTGGTTTCCTCGGCATTATTAAGAGTCACTTTACCAACTTCATCGTGATAATCTTTTGCCATAACACGATATTCATAAGTACCATAATCCAACATATCATATGCCACGCCATCTTGCAAAGTCCACGCTCTACCATCAACTTCGAGGAAAGCATCTGCAGGCTCAACTTTAAATTGCAAATATTGTCGAGCAATCTCTTCTTCGATGATAGTTTGCATACGCCCCACGCGAAGTGAAAGGATGTATGTCGAAGCCTTTTTCACCGACATTCCTAAATCATAATCATCGAGACGACCTAATTGTGGGTGAAAAATAGATATTTGACGCACACCATATGGCACATATAGCCAAGTTTCGGTATCTTTATCCTCCACTTTCATCACGCCTAATTGACCAACATTGAAAGTGAAACCATTGGCATGAGGAGTAGAGCGCACCTTGATTAAGGCACATTTTTCGCCATTTTGATCACGAACAATAGTACCTTCGAGGTTAGCATCTAAATCTTTTTCATCATGCTTGAAACTTTCTACAACAATACTTTGAGCTGATAATATTGTAGAGAATAGTAAAACGACGAGGAGGGAGAATGTTTTTTTCATATCATTTATTTTTTACTTGTTTACCGACTTTAAAAGTTAAACCCCTTATAACATCGCATCGTATTTTGCCTTATATGATGAATCTTTTTGTGCTAACTTATAATATAAAGAACGAAGTGTTTTCTTTGTTTCTTCATCATTAGCATCCAATTTAATTACTCGTTCAAAAAATGGAATTGACTCTTTATAGACATCAATTGCTTTCGCAACTTCTCGATCCGAAAGTTCAAAATCGCGTATTTCAAGTGCTTTTTGTTCCATTTTATACGCTTTATTATAAATCAAACGAGCTTTACCTAACCATGCGTCTTTCAAATTAGAATTCAATTCAATGGCCTTATTAAAATTAGCCATTGCGCCATCGAAATCTTCAAGCACTTCAAGCATAGAACCGCGAACACTATATAACTGTGCATTGGTTGGATCATTTGCAATCGCTTTATCAAGCAATTGAGTTGCTTTTTGTGGTTGACCACCATACACATAGTGATTGATCAAATTGCCAAGATAATAGAATTCTTTAGGAAATTTAGCAAGACCTTTTTCTAATGTTGCAATATAATTCACAGTATTTTTTGTATCACTATAAAGTTGACAAAGCGCTTGATAAATACCATTTTCATTATATTTTTTATCTTTAATCTCTTCAAACATGGCAATTGCTTTATCACTCATTCCGCCAGCCCATGCACATGTTGCTGCGTAATATTTGAATTGATAATATGTTGTATCTTTAGCAGGTACATTGTTGTCTGCTGCAACAAAAGGTAAATCAAGAATAGCTGTGTGAGTTTCGAATGCATTAAGAGCATCTACCCATTCTTGTGCTGAATATTTTTCTACACCATAATTAACTAAAATGTATTTGTTATAGATATTCAACATTGATGCAGCAATTTTTTTAGTGAATTTAGGTTTAATTTTACCTTTTTCATCTGGGAGTTGATCCAATTCATTAGCTTTCAAATAGCAATCATAAGCTTTGATTGCAGCCTCACCCATCTTAAGAGTACTACCTCTACCTGCTTGTGTCAAAATAAATTCATCATTTGCAACTTGTTCATACTTAACTCCGTCTGAAAAATAAGTATATGCAAGAGACGTTGTCTCTTTTGTTGCAACAGCAACATCAACATTATTTTTTGCGCCTTGAGAGAAATGGTTTTCTACGTTTTTCCCACTATTAATAGAAAAAGATTCAACTTTATTTGCGGTCTGCTTAACTTCTGGTTGTACAATATTTTTCAATTCGCCCTCAAAGTTAGACAATTCGCCTTCGCGAATGGTAATATTTTTTCGCAAAGATTCTCTACCTTCACTACGGACTTCTACTTTATGCTCACCAACAAGAATCTTTGAGATAAGTTTTGGCGTTTGACCAACCTTAACTCCATCGACATAAATATCAGCAAAATTAGGTAATACTTCAACAGAAAGGCTACCATAGATAGGTTGGGGGTCTAGAAGTTGGATTGATTTAGTTACTTCTGTTGGTAAAATATTGACAACACGGCTTTGAGTGCGATGTGAAGCTAGTTTAGTTTCCAACAAATGTTCGCCAAAAGAGAGTCGACCAGACCAAGAAGTAGTGCCCTTACGTTCGCCATCAATCCAAATCTCAGCACCTTGCTTAGTTGTAATTGATACTGTAGAAAACTCACCTATCAATGTTGGCGATAAAAGCTTAGTTTGATTATCCTCAACAACAACATTCTCGACATAAGTACGAAAAAGATCTTTAACAATGCGAACATTATGATGGCCTGAAGAGAGCTTACTAGTTTTTAGAGGCACACGACCCACCATCTCATCATCGACATAGACAACAGCACCAGATAAATCGCCACTACCCTTAACTTCGATCCAACCATAAGCAGGGCGAAGATTAATTTGTAAGATTTTTGTTTCGTCGGCATTATCGAGAGTTACTTTACCTACTTCATCATGATAGTCCTTTGCTTTAACGCGATAATCATAAGAGCCAAATGAAAGTAACTTACGACACTCACCATTAGCATCGGGAATCCAAGATTCACCACCTACCTCAACAACAGCATTTTTTTGTTCAAGGCGAAACATAAGATACTGCTTCATCAACTTTTCCTCTACTATAGTGACAACAGAGCCAGTGGTAAGTTGCATCAAATAAGTGCGCGCTTTAAGAATCTGAATACCAAATTCATAATCACGCAAAATACCTAATTTAGGATGTGCAATAGTAATACTATGGATTTTTTCTGGCACATAGAGCCAAATTTCGCCAGGTTTTTCAACAACAGCAACAACACCTAAAAAACCTACATCGAAAGTAAAACCTGTCTGAGTAGTTTCTATCTTTATTAAAGAACATTTCTCTCCATTTTGATCGTATACTATAGTCCCTGGTGTATTAGCTGTAAGGTCATTCTCAAGAAGCGAAAAGCTCTTCACTGCAATATTCTGGGCGGATAATATTGTAGAGAATAGTAAAACGACGAGGAGGGAGAATGTTTTTTTCATATCAAAAAAATAATGTTCTTATATCGAGAGATGAAATTTGCAAACTTTGCAAACTTTGCAAGTCCGTGTTGTAAAGATGTCTGTTTTCTTGCTTGAAGGTTGCTTGAAGGTATGGTAAGCAATCTACTACTTGGTTAAGCGGCCTGAGACGTTGGCGGTTTGGCCTTCTTGGACATTGACTTCGAAGCGTTGGGTGGTGTAGCCTTCTTTTTTGACTGTGACGATGCGATTGCCGACCAAGACTTTTTGTAGGAAGAGCGGTGTTTTGCCTACATAGTTGTCTTCGAGAAAGACATCGGCTCCGTCGGGGAGGACCGAGACATCGAGTTTGCCACCCATTGGGGTAGGAGCCTCGAGAGTTATATGTTTTTTAGGTTCGCTCTTAGAGTCGATGGTGCAAGTGGTGACAAAAGGGCGGAAAGATGAGCGACGCGCCTCGATAGTGTAGTCGCCATCCTCGAGATTGCCACTCCAAGAGCCAATGGCACACTGTTCGCCATTGATCCAAATCTCGACACCGTCAGGAGCAGAGATTGTGACACGCGCAAAACATGGGATGAGGTAAGGGGCTGTGCGATAGGTTTTGCCAGGGATGACAGAAACTACGGTGTCGAACGGCTGATACATCGGTTGCAAGATGCGAAGTGTGTGATTGCCGGCGATGAGCGATGAAGATTTGACAGGCGCTGTGCCAATATAGGCATCGTCGATATAGACTTTAGCGCCTTTTAGTTCGTCGAAATCGCCAACTTCGATCCAGCCATAGGATGGCGTGAGTTTGACGTTGACAATGGATTTTTGGTCGGGGTCGTTGACCTTAACCAAACCGACTTCGGTGGAATAGCCATTGAGGAAGACGCGATAGTCGTAATTGCCAAAAGGGACAAATCGACGAGCTACGCCATCGACAGTGTTCCAAATAGTGCCGCCAACCTCGACCAAAGCCTCGCGAGGCTCGACATTGAATTGGAGATATTGCGATGTAACCGTTTTTTGAACAACGGTGGTGACAGTGCCTGTGGTGAGGCGGAGCAGATAGGTGCGTGCCTTTTGGACTGGAATAGAGAAATTATAGTCGCGCAAAACGCCTAGTTGAGGGTGAGCGATGGTAATACGCCTGACTTTTTCGGGCACATAGAGCCAAATTTCGCCTGGATTTTGCACAACCTTGACAATGCCGAGAGCGCCCACGTCGAAAGAGAAACCGGTTTGTGTGGTTTCGACTTTGATGAGAGCACATTTTTCGCCATTTTGATCATAGACAATAGTGCCATGAAGATTGGCTGTTAGATCGTCGGCAAGCAACTGAAAATCAGCCACTGCCAAGCCTGATGACTGCGCACCAATTGTGAGAGAAAGGAGGAGCGCTGCGAAGAGGAGTGTGTATTTATGCATATTATCAAAAAAAGCACAAAAAGCAGAATTGAAAAATTCTGCTCTGTGTTGTATTACTTGAAATGTTCGGGTCCATAGACACCAAATTCGGGATCCTTATCTGGTTGCCATGTACGCACTTTGATAACTGGTTGGTCGGGGTTATTAAGGTCGACCATTAGGAAGAGATATCCCTTATCGCCATAGTTGGAAGAATAGTACTCTTGATAGATTTGTATTGCGTAGAGTTCGCCACCCTTGGAGAGCTTGCGCACATCGTTGTTGGCAAAGCGAAGATTTATATACTCTTTACTTGCAAAACTTTGCTTGAGATAGCGAAGATACGACTGCTTATTATAACGACTATATTTAACCACTTTGTCGGTCAGCACATAGTCTCCACCATCGGTTATGGTTTTGCGAGGCACAAGGCTACCAGTGATGATGACGGCATCTTCGTCGAAAACGCTCTCGATATAGTCCAAACGCTTGAGCGCATAGGCAGTTTGATAGTTTTCGAGGAATTGCATGATTGCCATACGCACCTCTTCGGGCCAATAGCCATTGCCAAGGATGTCGTCGTTGGCTGTTTGACCGAGACCAAAAGAGACATTGTCGATCTTATTTTCGGCATTGAAAGTGAAGACAACATCTTGCACGAAGGCCTTACGAACGCCGGTTTTGAAAGAGAAAGACATCTGCAAGCCACGCCCGATGACTTCGCTACCTAGGCGATAGAATTGGAAGTCGGGCTCGCCCACAACCTTAGCACTACCATAGAGCAAAAGGCGTTGGCAAACGTCCCAACCAGTAGTAGTGAAATAGGATGCGATGGACTCTTTGGCTCCACTACGAAAAGCTGAGACAATTGTTGTAAGAATCTCGCGATGTTTGGTGTCGTCTTCGAGTTCTTTAGGCATTTTATATATTGCAGTGGGAACAGAAGAGAAAGAGTTGAGGTCGGCATTAGTGGTGCTACCTGACTGAGAGGCGTCCA
>JAZLEE010000208.1:0-7139 GCA_045615085.1 Candidatus Aphodosoma sp.
TATTTACCACCGAATGGCATCAACACTGTCGAACGACCGATTGTTGCATCAAATGTCTCGATAAGACCTTTTTGAGTCAACACGTTATCGTCTTTCAAGTTGTTTTCGAAACGAGCACGCAATGTGTCGCCTTCTACTTTACGTGCAAATGGATTACGTTCTTCTACTGCACCCATATTGGCATTTGCAAAGTGTGCAGCACCTGCCGAATCGATAAATTCGCGAGAGAGGTCAACGATTGTTTCGCCACGATAGAACATACGCATACGCGCTGTATCTGTCACATCGGCTACGTGCACCACTTCAATATTCTCTTCGGCGCAATATTTCATGAACTCTTCTTTATCTTTTGCCTCAACTACCACCGACACGCGTTCTTGCGATTCAGAGATAGCCAATTCAGTAGCGTTCAAACCGCTATATTTTGTTTTAACTCTGTCGAGATAGATATCAAGACCATCGGTCAACTCACCAATAGCCACTGATACACCACCTGCACCAAAGTCATTTGATTTCTTAATCAAGCGTGTCACTTCAGGACGACGGAACAAGCGTTCCAATTTACGTTCTTCAGGAGCATTACCTTTTTGTACTTCTGATGAACATGTTTCGATTGACATCACGTTGTGCTCTTTCGATGAACCAGTAGCACCACCTACGCCATCGCGACCTGTACGACCACCAAACATCAACACGATATCACCCGCTGCTGGTGATTCACGACGCACTGCATCTGCACGCACAGCACCTGCCACAGCACCCACTTCGAGGCGTTTTGCCACATAGTCAGGGTGATAGATTTCGCGCAAGTGAGTTGTTGCAAGACCAATTTGGTTACCATAACTTGAATAACCTGCCGCCGCTTTAGTCGAAATAATGCGTTGTGGCAATTTACCTTCCATTGTTTCGCTCACTGGAGCATAGATATTACCAGCACCTGTCACACGCATTGCTTGATATACGTATGCACGACCTGACAATGGGTCACGAATTGCACCACCAAGACAAGTAGATGCACCACCAAATGGTTCAATCTCTGTTGGGTGGTTGTGAGTTTCGTTTTTGAATTGGAGCAACCAGCGTTGGTCTTCACCATCAACATTCACATTCACGAAGATAGAACATGCATTGTTCTCTTCGCTTTGCTCCATATCATTGAGATAACCATGTTTTTTCAAATAGCGCGCACCAATTGTAGCCATATCCATGAGACAACGGTCTTTGTGCTCACGGCCCAATTCACGACGCATATTTTCATAGAGAGCAAGACTCTCTTCAAGTTCTGCTTTAATAAACGATTCGTCGATAGTAATCTCTTCGAGCACAGTCGTAAAAGTTGTATGACGACAGTGGTCCGACCAATATGTATCGAGAATCATCAATTCAGTGCGATATGGATCACGTCCTTCTTTGTAGAAATACTCTACCACACAACGCAAGTCATCAGCATTCATTGCCAAACCATTCTCTTTGCAGAATGGCACAAGGTCTGCCTCTTGCATATTGCGGAAGCCTTTCAATACTTCAACTGGTTCAATCTCTGTATTTTCATTGATACCGAGCACCGACATATCTTTCTCGCGACACTCTACTGCGTTGATTGTATATTTGCGAATACGAGCGAGAGTAGCCTCATCAAGCGATTCAGCAAACAACAACAAACGTGCACAACGAATGCGCACGTCAGCCGATGGGTCCACCAATTTCACACAGTCCACAGCACTTGCTGCACGTTGGTCAAATTGTCCTGGTAGACTTTCAATTGCGATATATGAGCGACCTTCGAGGTCGAGTGCGTCAAACACCGAGTCAGTTACCACCTCGCCAAACACGCCATAGCGAGTTTTGTCGAGCAATTCAGGTGTGAAGTCAAACAAGTCATAGACATTCACAAGGCGCATATCTTTAAGCGAAAGCCCAAGATTTGCATTCAATTCACGTTGAAGACTTTCCGCCTCAACACGAAATCCTGATTTCTTTTCTACAAAAATTCTGTAATCCATAAATTTATATAATTCATAATTCACAATTCATAATTCATATTTAAGCAACGAATACGATCATGAATTAAGGTAGTTAGTTTACTTTAAAATCAAATTTAACATTTCGGAGCTCTTCGTTCGCCTTAACAATTTTAGATTTAAGAGTCTCTTTATACTCTACAAGTTCTGACTTAAGACGAGCATCACCCACAGCCAACATTTGCACCGCCAACAGACCTGCATTCATCGCAGCATCCACACCCACAGTAGCCACAGGAATACCCGGAGGCATTTGCACAATAGCAAGCAACGCATCCATACCCATCAACGTAGCCGAAATTGGTACACCAATCACAGGCACTGTCGTAGATGCAGCAATTACACCTGGCAAATGCGCAGCCATACCAGCCGCTGCAATAATCACCTCAATACCACGACCAGCAGCACCTTTCGCAAACTCCTCTACTTCAACAGGAGTACGGTGAGCCGACAAAGCATGAATTTCAAACGGAACTTTAAAGTCATTAAGCACCTTAGCTGCCTTCTCCATCACCGGAAGGTCACTTGTGCTACCCATAATAATACTTACTCGTGCAGTCATATATTTTTTTGTTATTAGTATTTAATTTTCGACGATTAGCAAAGTTTCGACTATAAACCAATCAACGTGCAAAGATATAAAAAATCCCCGAAACCACAAATAAAATTAACATTTAATTTCTCTATTTTTTTTGTTAAAATTCACATTTCCTAAAAACTTCAAAAAACAAAGCATTTTAACACCCTCAAAAGTTAAAAAGCAACAATATTTTCACCTACCAAAACAACCTTTTCTGCATCTCCTCACCCCTCCCTATGCTCAATATAGGATAAATATACTATAAACATACTATAAATATACTATAACTCTACCTCATCGCAAAAATCTACCACTACAAACTCTTTTTTTACTAATAAAAATACCAAAAATCAAATAATTTGTATTATCTTTGCACTCTAATAGAATAAGGATTCTATCTACAAATGACCACCGAAAATATCATACTTGCCTTTCTGCTCACTCTCATTGCCGGACTATCCACTGGCATCGGCGGACTCATCGCGTTTTTCTCTAAGCGCGACAATGTCCACTTCCTCACCCTATCTCTCGGGTTTTCGGCTGGTGTCATGCTTTTTGTCTCATTTGCAGATATATTTCCCACTGCTTTAGAGGGTTTTACCTCTCTATATCCCAACAATGCCATGCTCGCCACATGCCTCGCATTTTTCGGTGGTATGGCACTCATTGCTCTCATCGACTTTCTCATCCCCGAAGGCGAAAATCCCCACGAGATGAACTACTCCGAGCATCTAAGTCCCGAGCATAATATCCACGATACTCGTAAATTTCACCGCATGGGCATCATGCTTGCACTCTCTATTGCAGTACACAATTTTCCCGAAGGACTCGCCACTTTTGCCGTTTCGCTCAACGACTTTGATATGGCATTACCTATAGTCCTCGCCATTGCTCTGCACAACATACCCGAAGGCGTAGCCGTCGCAGTACCGATATATCAAGCCACTGGCAGCCGTTGGAAGGCTCTGCTCCACTCGCTCCTTTCTGGTCTATCCGAACCGCTCGGAGCCTTGGTCGGTTTTCTCATCTTACTTCCGTTTTGGAACACCACCATCGAGTCCGCCATTCTCGGCATCACCTCCGGCATCATGGTCTACATCTCTCTCGACGAACTACTCCCTACTTCCGAGCGCTATGGTCACCACCACCTCTCTATCATCGGAGTCGTCGCTGGCATGGCATTCATGGCATTCTCACTTATTGTGATAGGGTAACATAAAAATCATGTTCTCTTGTCTTCATATCTAAAAAATAAACCCGGCAGGTCTGTCATTCTATCGCCAAGATACGTCGCAGACGTAGCAAGGCGTATGTAAGACAAGAAAAATTTGTTCTTATGTCATTCTGTCTAAGAAAAACAAAAATCATGTTCTCTTGTCTTCATGTCTAAAAAATTAACACAAAAAAAAAACATATGAATCAATTCGCAAAAGGTAGCATCGAATTCCTAACCGTATCGGTCGAATTCTGCAAATTCATCGAAAGCATCCAAGCAGACAAAGCCGACTTTCTCAATAAGTTATCAAAACTATTGCCTCTCATTTATCTCAAAGCCGCTATGGTAGAGCCAAAATCTGCAATCTACGACGAAGCCCCTGAGAAATATGTCGACGAAAACGACTACGAAGCCGTACGTGGCGACGTACAAAATCTCCTTGGCGACAAAGACCAATACCTCACAGCCATTCATCCCGACATTGCCCTTAGCGACAGTGTCATCGCAGCATCTATTTCTGAGGATATTGCCGACGTATATCAGTCGCTCAAAGACTTTGTCGAAGTAGCCAAAACTGGCAACGAGGATCTCATGAACGATGCCCTCATCATCTGCATCGACGATTTCCGCGCATTCTGGGGCACACGCCTCCTCAGTGCCGAACTCGCCATCCACCAAGTCATCATCAACGGCTTCGAAGAAGAAGAAGAACCCGAAACCCACGTCAACCCACTATTAATTTAAAAAGAATCTCTCACATTCCCATTTTTCTATCTCCATACCTAAAAACAAATCCCGTTCTCCTGTCTTCTTGTTAAAAAAAATGCTATACCAAAGTAAAATCGAAAAATCCCTAATATCCACCCTCCATCCATGCGACATCACGGGCGAAATCATCATCATCGACCGCCCCGAAGATGTAGCCTCTGCTGTCGAGGACCTCAAACAATGCCCTCTCATTGGGTTCGACACCGAAACTCGCCCTTCTTTCCGTCGTGGCGAGTCTAACACCATATCCTTGCTCCAACTAGCCACCGACAAACGCGCCTACCTCTTCCGACTCAAAAAAATCGGACAAAACCAACTACTCAAAGAGCTCCTCGAGAGCGAAGACCACATGAAAGTAGGCCTCTCCGTTCACGACGACTTCCACTCTCTCAACCGTTGGATGCCATGCCGACCAAAGAACTTCATCGAACTACAAAAATACGTCAAAGCCTTCGGCATCGAAGAGATGAGCCTACAAAAAATCTACGCCATCGTCTTCAACAAAAAAATCAGTAAACGTCAACAACTCTCCAATTGGGAAGCCGAAACCCTCACCCCTGCCCAACAACAATATGCCGCCATCGACGCTTGGGCTTGCCGCGACATCTACTACAAACTACAACACAAAATATAGGTCATCTCTTCATGCCTAAAAACATAATCCTAATGGTTATGTCTTTGATGTCGAGATTTTGCAAAGCAAAAGCTAGACCATTATATTAAAAAATTATGTTCTTATGTCATTCTGTCTAAAAAAATATATATGATTACAATCCAACTCAAACCAAAACGCGAAGAAAACGTACTCCGATTCCACCCATGGATTTTCTCTGGTGCAATCGCTAAAATAACAGGTAAACCCGAAGAAGGCGACCTCGTGCGCGTCATTAGTGCCAACCAAGAGTTCCTCGCCATCGGTCACTACCAAGTAGGTAGCATCATGGTCCGCATTCTCTCATTCACCGACCGCCCAATCGACCGCTCTTTCTGGCACGAACGCCTCAAAGCTGCCTACGACATGCGTGTTGGCCTCCACCTTGCCGAGTCCGACCACACCAATGCCTACCGCCTCATCCACGGCGAAGGCGACAATCTCCCAGGTCTTGTCATCGACGTCTATGGCGACACTGCTGTCATCCAAGCCCACTCTGTTGGTATGCACTATGCCAAAGATGTCATTGCCGAACTCCTCGTCGAAATCATACCTGCCGTACAAAACGTATATTACAAATCCGAAGGCACTATGCCTTTCAAAGCACCGGTCAAACCTATCGACGGCTACCTCATTGGCGACAAAACCGAAACTATTGCTCTCGAAAACGGACTCAAGTTCCACGCCAACTGGCTCGATGGTCAAAAAACTGGTTTCTTTGTCGACCAACGCGACAATCGCTCCCTTCTCGAGCATTATGCCCGTGGTCGCAATGTACTAAATATGTTCTGCTACACAGGTGGTTTCTCGTTCTATGCTATGCGCGGTGGTGCCAACCTCGTCCACTCGGTCGACAGTTCTGCCAAAGCTATCGAGTTAACTAACAAAAACATCGAACTCAACTTCCCTGGCGACCCTCGCCACGAAGCTTACGCAGTCGATGCTTTCAAATATCTCGACGATATCAAAGATAAGTACGACCTTATTATCCTCGACCCACCAGCCTTTGCTAAGCACCGCGACGCGCTCCGCAATGCCCCCCGAGGCTACACTCGCCTCAATGCCCTCGCTTTCGAACAAATCCGACCAGGCGGCATCCTCTTCACCTTCTCATGTTCGCAAGCAGTCAGCAAAGAGCAATTCCGCCTCGCCGTCTTCACCGCCGCCGCTCAAAGCGGCCGCTCAGTGCGCATCCTCCACCAACTCACCCAACCAATCGACCACCCTGTCAACATCTACCACCCAGAAGGCGAATACCTCAAAGGCCTCGTCCTATATGTAGAATAACGACATTTAACACTAACAATAAAAAACAAACTATTATGAAACAACTACTTTTAATCCTTTTCTGTGCTTTAAGCATCAACCTTAGTGCCCAAATCGACCAAATCGTCGGTCGTTGGACTACCATCGACGACAAAGAAAACATCCCAGTATCAATCGTTAACATCTACAAAGGTACAGACGGCAAATACTACGGACAAATCGAACGTATCCTCGTCAAAGGCGAAGAAAACAAACTCTGCACCGAGTGCGAAGGCTCGCTCCACAACAAACCAGTCGTAGGCATGGTCATCGTCAACAACATGGAATGGCGCGATGGCAAACTCCAAGGTGGCACCATCCTCGACCCCGACAATGGCAAAACCTATTATGCCAAAATGTGGGTCGACCCATCAACAGGCAAACTCATCCTTCGCGGCTCACTCGACAAACGAGGCCTCCTCGGTCGCAATCAAGAATGGGTCCGCAAATAAAACAACACAAAATAAAAGACTACTCTGCAAAGTAGTCTTTTTATTTTGTCCTCGTGAAACAACAACTCCAAAATTAAGCCTATTAAACAAGCAAAGCGAGTCCATAATCTGTAAGATAAAAAACATCCGTAAGAAAAATAACAAG
>JAZLEE010000209.1:0-4953 GCA_045615085.1 Candidatus Aphodosoma sp.
GTACCAGTAGCAAGGAAGTCGATAGGGTTGGCTACCGATGAACCAGGGAACAATTTAGTGAGCAATTCTTCAGCTTTAGGGCCAGAGATATGAGGCACTTCGAGACCGTTGTTAGAGAGAGTATCTGTGAGCATAACTGCAGGACCACCAGCGTGAGTGATGATAGCTACGTTTTTGCCTTTCATCTCAGGGTGCATGAATACAGAACATACGTTCACGAGTTCGAGACGGTTGTGGCAACGTACGATACCTGCTTTGCGGAAGAGTGCATCTACGGCTACGTCTGATGTTGCCAAAGCACCTGTGTGTGAAGATGCTGCACGGCTACCTGCTGATGATGAACCTGATTTGATAGCAGCAATTTTACAACCTTTGCGGATGAGAGATGAGGCATGGCGGAGCAATTTTTGTGGGTTGCGCACGCTCTCCATATAAATCATTTTTACGAATGATGATTCGCCTTCTACGTATGTTTCGTCCCAATATTCGAGTACTTCTTCGATACCGATTTGTGCTGAGTTACCTACTGCCCAAACTGAGTTGAATTGGAGACCATTGGTGATACCAATCTCTTTGATAAACACAGCAGTAGCACCTGAACCTGTAACGAAATCGACACCACGTGGGTTGAGTTGTGGAATTGGAGCATCGAATGCACCTGTATAGTTAACATTCAAGAAACCAGTACAGTTAGGACCGATAAGTGAACCACCTACGTTGTCGATGATTTCTACGATTTTGTGTTCTATTTCGGCACCTTCGTGGTTTTCTTCAGAGAAACCTGCTGAGATGATAACGAAGCCACGGCAACCTTTTTCGTTAGCGAGTACGTCAACTGTGTGTAAACAATATTTTGATGCAATACCCATGAGTGCACAGTCTACTTGTGGGAGGTCTTCCACTTTAGCATGGCATTTGATGCCTTGGATTTCTGCTTCTTTTGGGTTAACTACATAGATTTGACCTTTGAATTGGCTGTCGAGGAGGTTTTTGAGAAGTTTACCACCTGGTTTTTGAACATCGTTAGAAGCACCAACTACAACGATGCTTTGCGGATTAAGGAGTTTTTCTGAAATCATAATATTAGATATTTAGTAGCGAGGTGTGAGTAGCTAGACTTTGTACTCAGCTTCGCTTTGTTAGTTGTATTTTAAAATTAAAATGTTTTTTCTTCGTAGCGTTCGATTGCTTCGCGCCATTCTTTTGAGATTGGAATGGTGATGTTGTGGTCAAAGTCGAAGCCTACCATTGTGGTCGAACCTTTACATTTGATGCGATTGGTGCGTAGGTCAACTATCTGCTGAGAGAGTATAAGACTCTTAGTGCCAATGTGTGATACGCATGTTTCTACTGCAATGCGGTCGGTGAGAAATATAGGTTCGATGAAATCTACTTCGATGTGGGCAACTACGATATCAATCTTTTGTGAAAAGAAGTCGGTGCCACGCACTGCGGCAAAGTATTCGCTCTTGCCGAGGTCGTAGAAACTGAAATATGTTGAGTTGTTCACATGGCCGAGTGCGTCGGTATCATTGAATCGGAGTTGTACGGGTACTGAATGTTTCATAATTTAGATTACAGATAGCAGATTACGGATAATGGACTATTTGTGTTAACTATTCTTCTCCTTCAGCTTCTTTGTATTCGAGTGTGCGGAAGAATGAGAAGTGCACGTTGCCGTAGTTGCGGTGGTCGACGAAGTTAGGGTGGTTTTCAAATGAGGTTTTTGCTCCATGCTCAACTATCAGGAGACCATCGCGATTGAGGTGATTGTGTTTGAATACCAAGTCGGGTATGTCGGCAATATTCTCGAGTTGGTAAGGTGGGTCGGCAAAGATGAAGTCGAATGATGTTTGTGTTGATGTGAGATAGCGGAATACATCTTGTCGCATCACACGAATATTATCTATCTTGAGGTCGGCGCACATCTTGCGAATGTATGCTATATGTTTCTCGCTCATCTCAATCGCTGTGATATATAGAGCCTCGCGTGAAGCTAACTCATAGCTGATAGAACCTGTGCCAGAGAAGAGGTCGAGAGCAGTGATGCCTTCGATGTCCATCTCGTTGTTGATGAGATTGAACAACGATTCTTTGGCAAAGTCGGTTGTAGGGCGAGCTGTGATATTGCTTGGTGGGTCGAAACGGCGACCTTTGAAACGTCCGCTGATTATACGCATAATTAACTAATTCATAATTCATAATTCATAATTCATAATTAAAAAAGAAAATCTAATTTAATTGTATTATGAATTTTGTTTTAATTATATTTGATTTGTTTGTAGAGTGAAGAGAGGGGCATATTGGTTGTGTAGTTCGTCGTTCCAGTTGTGAGGTTTTGGGGTGTTGATGTGTCGGATGTAGTCGGTTAGGAACGGGGTAGGGTTGATGTTGAGTAGATTGCCCATTATGTTTAGTTCGGTGTTTTCTTGCGATAGAGTGAGTTGTTGGTAGCAAGCGAGGATATAGTAGGCTGCGTCGTTGTCGCAAGAGATAGGGTAGGTGTTAGCAAGGAGTAGGTGGTTATTTTTTATAACTACTATGTTTATATGATTGAGGGCGATGTCGGCCCAAACAGAGTCTGCATTTGGTGTTTGTTGTGCAAGTTGAGTAAGAAGTTCTATTTCGTGATGCTTATGTATGGTTGTAAGATTGGGTATAGTCCATTGATTTGTGTAGCTCACGACGAGGGTATCTTGGTTGATAGGGTTGACAATAGTTTTGGCTCTTTGACGTAGATTCTTCTCAATCGGGAGAAATGTTGTGTAGTTGTCGTTGATGATAAGAGCTTTGGGAACTATGCCAAATGCGCCATGTCCGATGTAGGTGGCAGAGCGATAGTTTAGTTGAAGTAGGGGTTCGTTGGCAAGTAGCGCAGGTGTGATGTGGTCGGCAACAATGTGTTTGATAGCTACGCACTCGTTTTGTGGATTTGTTATACAAAAATAATATCCATCAGGTTGCTGCCTGATGGATATACTATATGTATCAGATAGATTAGCAGCGAAAGATGATGATGTAAAGTCAAAAGGTTTGTTCATTGTATTACTATTCGCTAAATTGCTCATTACAGTCTGTGGTACTTGGAATTAGTTGTATAAAAAGATAAAATAAAACAACCGGGTTGTAAGATAGAGTACCTCTATTTTATGCATTAACCCAATTTGTCAAACATAAATAAATTTGTGTTTGCCAAATTGGGTCAACGGCATTTTATTTTATTTTTTTATTTATGTAATTCAGCTCGTTGCGGAGATTATTCCCAGTTACCAGAGTTGTTGTTAGGCTCTTGAACCGAACCAACTTTAAGACCATTGAAACGATTCATTTTTGTTTGTTTGTCTTTGAGGTTGATAAGTTGTTGGCGGTTGAGGTCAGAGAGGTATGTGTCGTAGTGAGCAGATACTTCGAAGAGTGGAGTTGGGAGACCAGAAGCGGCACTTACGTAAGTGATAGTGTCGAATTGGAATTTAGTTCCGTTAGAGTGAGGAATTACTACGAGGTCAGCGATTTGTTCTTGTGTGTATTCGTTAGCGAGGAGAGTTTCGTAAACGCTTACGTAAGTAGTATCGCGACGGAAGTTTTCGAGGCCATTAGCAGCGATTTCTTTTTGGTTGCCACGTTTTACGATAGCGATAGCTTTTTTCTCTGTAAGACCATTTTTGAGTTGTTCGTCAGAAAGAACGCCTTCTTTGAGGACTACAGGAAGTTTGCCTTCGAGGATGAAGTGTACCAATGTGTCGGCGTTTGGACAGAAATGGTTGTTGATTTTTTGATATTCGATTTGAACTTTGCGGATGTCAACAAGTTTTTTGATGATAAGTTGTTCACGTTTTGCTTGTTCTTGTTCGAATTCGATTGGAACAGTGATACTTGTTACGCAAAGGTAACACATTGCACAGATGGCAATTACCAATAGGGTACGGAATGCTAATTTCATATTTTTAGACTTTTAGTAGCGAGTTGCGAGATATGAGATTTTTCTCGCTTTGCTCGTTTTTATTATTATTTATTATTATTTCATAAAACTCTGCAAATATACAAAAAATAATTGAAAGTGTGATGTTATTTTTGTGATTTTTTGCAAAAGAGTGCAATTGATTGTTTTATAGTGTATTAAGGTAGTTCTATTTCTCCTATGCCTTGACGAATTATCTCAAAATCATCGGTAGTGCAGTCGACTACGGTTGAAACTTCGGTATTGCCTAAGCCACCATTGATGACTAAATCGACGAGAGAGCCGTACTTTTCGTTGATAAGTTCGGGGTCGGTTTCGTATTCGATGTCGTCGCTCATGTCGCGCAGAGATGTTGTGAGAATTGGGTTGCCAAGGTTCTCAACTATGGTGTGCACGAGGTTGCGGTCGGGGATACGAATGCCGATTGTTTTTCGCTCTTTGATTAGTCGTGGTAGGTGGTTGTTGCCGTTGAGCACGAATGTGAATGGACCAGGAGTGTTGCGACGGATGAGTTTGAATGTGTTGTCGTTCATCTTGGTGTATTCGCTAATGTCGCTTAGTGAGGCACACATTACCGAAAAGAGTGCTTTATGTGGGTCGAGCCCTTTGATTTTGCAAATCTTTTCTACTGCACGAGTTTGGAATATATCGCAACCGAGGGCATACACAGTGTCGGTAGGGTAGATGATTACTCCACCGTTGCGCAATACTTCTACTATTTTGTTGATAGCATTTTGGTTAGGATTTTCGTCGTAGAGGCGTATCATATTTCTTGAAGTCAACAGTCAACAGTCGTCTTATTAGACTTTTGTCTATTTGAATTGTTCGAGGAAGCGTACGTCGTTTTCGGAGAACATACGGAGGTCTTTTACTTGATATTTGAGGTTAGTGATACGTTCGACACCCATACCGAATGCGTAGCCACTATATACTTTTGAGTCGATACCGCAAGCTTCGAGTACGTTAGGGTCGGTCATACCACAACCGAGGATTTC
>JAZLEE010000210.1:0-2658 GCA_045615085.1 Candidatus Aphodosoma sp.
TCGTCAACAACATCCTAACTTGAAGGTGCATGACAATGGCTTGTTGTTCACAAACGGCAAAGAGCGTCCTGCTACATGGATGAATGCTGTAGAAAACGGATGGCCAATTACACCTCGTACGGGTTATGTAGTAGAAATCAACGCTTTGTGGTATAATGCCTTGAAATTTGCAGCAGAATTGGCAACAGCACAAAAGAATGAAAATCAAGCCGATTTGTTTGACTATCAAGCAGGTCTTTCGGGCAATTCGTTGGTGGCTAAATTCTGGAATGGCACATATTTGTATGACTACGTAGATGGCGACTATTGCAATGTGGAGGTTCGTCCAAATATGTTGTTTGCTGTGTCGTTGCCATATTCGGCATTGGACCGTAAACAACAAAAATCAGTAGTTGATATTGTCACTCGCGAACTTCTTACAGTCAAAGGTTTGCGTAGTATCAGTCCTAAGAGTGGTATGTATCGTCCTGAATATATCGGTGGTGAATTGGAGCGTGACCGTAATTATCACAACGGACCAATTTGGCCATGGACAACAGCTGCGTTCGTAGAGGCTTATTTGAAAGTGTATAAAATGAGCGGTTTGTCGTTCGTGATGCGTATGATGGCAGGTTTCGAACCAGAGATGAAAGAACTCACACTTGGTTCGCTTTCAGAATTGTATGATGGTAACCCACCATTCCGCGGTCACGGAGCAATGAGTTTTGCAATGTCAACAGCAGAAATTTTGCGTGCATATACAATAATACAAAAGACTCATTGTGAGATGCTCAATGCAAAGTGACTTGAATGTTAAGTTCCTTTTAATGAAATAAAAAGTTAAATCATAAAACGAGCGAAGCGAGTAAAAGTCTTATATCTCGCTACTCGCTACTATATATCTAATAAATGAAAGCATTAATGTTTGGGTGGGAATTTCCACCGCATATTTTAGGGGGCTTGGGTACTGCAAGTTTTGGTTTGACTCGCGGTATGAGCATGCAACCAGATATGGATATCACTTTTGTTATCCCAAAACCATGGGGCGATGAGGACCAATCTTTCCTCCGCATAATTGGTGCTAACACAGTGCCAGTGGTGTGGCGCGATGTAGATTGGGATTTTGTGAATAATCGCATAGGTTCGTTCTTGCATCCCGATACATATTATCATTTCCGCAATGGAATCAAATATGACTTCAATCGTATTGGTACCAATGATTTAGGATGTATCCAATTCTCAGGTCGTTATCCTGACAACCTTCTCGAAGAGATTGGTAACTACGAAGCCGTGGCAAGTGTGTTGGCTCACTCTCTCGATTTTGATATTATCCACTCTCATGACTGGTTGACATATCCAGCCGGTATTTTTGCAAAACGCATCAGTGGCAAACCAATGGTTATCCACGTGCATGCAACCGACTACGACCGTAGCCGTGGCAATGTCAACCCTGATGTCTATCGCATCGAAAAAGAGGGTATGGATGCGGCTGACCATATTATTACCGTGTCTAATTTGACTCGTCAGACAGTTATCGAAAAATATCATCAAGACCCTGCTAAGGTGACTACAGTGCACAATGCAGTAGAACCATTGGACTTTGTAGATGAATTGCATAAATCAGAACGCAAAGACAAAGTGATTACATTCTTGGGTCGTATTACAATGCAAAAAGGTCCAGAATACTTTGTCGAAGTGGCATCTCGCGTGTTGGCATCAACTGATGGTGTTCGTTTTGTGATGGCAGGTAGTGGTGATATGATGGATAAAATGGTGCGCCTTGCAGCTAAAAAAGGTATCGCCGATAAATTCCACTTCACAGGCTTCTTGAAAGGTCGCAATGTATATGAAATGTTGGCAGAGAGCGATGTTTATATGATGCCATCGGTGTCAGAACCATTTGGTATCTCGCCTCTCGAAGCAATGCAATGTGGCACTCCAAGTATTATCTCTAAACAATCTGGTTGTGCCGAAATTCTTGACCACGCAATCAAAACTGACTATTGGGATATCGATGCAATGGCCGACTATATCCATGCTATTGTAAAATATCCAGCCATGTATAAGTCGTTGCGCGAAAATGGATTGGCCGAAATCGACAAAATCCGTTGGGAATATGCAGGTCAAAAAGTTCGTGCAATCTACGATAAGGTGTTAGGTAGATGATAGTAAAAATTTCAACTTTTAAATTTCAACTTTCAAATTTAATATAATATGAAAACAATAAACCTTTGTTTCCGCGTTCATCAAAGATACAATCTCAAACGTTATCGTTTCTTCGAAATTGGCAACGACCATTATTATTATGACGATTATGCGAATGAGTCGGCTATGGCTGCTGCTGTCGATCAATCGTATCTCGAAGCAAATCGCATGTTGCTCGATATGAGTAAGAGTTCACACGGTCGTTTCCGTGTATCGTTCTCAATTTCAGGTCTCGCCCTCGAACAATTCCAACAATATGCTCCAGAAGTAATCGAAAGTTTCCAAGAATTGGCTAAAACTGGTAGTGTTGAGTTCCTCGCAACTCCTTATGGTCACTCATTGGCAGCTCTCTACAATGACGATGAATTCGAATTGCAAGTGAAAATGCAAGCCGACAAAATCCAAGAGTTGTTTGGTAAGCGCCCTACAGTATTTGCTAACTCTGCTCTTTTGTTTAGCGACGAAATTGCCGAT
>JAZLEE010000211.1:0-2727 GCA_045615085.1 Candidatus Aphodosoma sp.
TTCGAAATCACATTGCCTGCTTCTTGGACATCTAAAATGGATGCCAAAGCTGAAACTACTACTGGTTTCATGTCTATCATGTTGATGGCGTTCACTCTTGTGTTGGTTTCTTTCTCTTGTACTGGTCCTATCATCGGTACTTTGCTCGTTGAAGCTGCTCAAGGTTCTTGGTTAGGCCCTGCTATCGGTATGTTCGGTTTCTCTATCGCATTGGCATTGCCATTTACTATCTTTGCAATGTTCCCTTCTATGTTGAAATCTATGCCTAAATCAGGCGGTTGGTTGAACTCTGTAAAAGTGGTTCTCGGTTTCTTGGAACTTGCTTTGTCTCTCAAATTCTTGTCGGTTGCTGACTTGGCATACGGTTGGGGCATCCTCGACCGCGAAACTTTCCTTGCTTTGTGGATTGTTATCTTTGCATTGCTCGGTATGTATCTCCTTGGCAAAATCACATTGCCACACGATGACCAAGTTGAACGCATCGGCGTTGGCCGTATGATGTTGGCGTTGATCTCTTTCGCTTACGCTATCTATTTGGTTCCTGGTTTGTGGGGTGCTCCTTGTCGTTCGGCTTCTGCTTTCGCTCCTCCTTTGACAACTCAAGACTTCAACCTCTATACTAACGAAGTTCACCCTGACACTCACGACTACGAAATCGCTATGCAAATGGCTCAAACTGCTGGCAAACCAGTATTGGTTGACTTCTCTGGTTTCGGTTGCGTGAACTGCCGTAAAATGGAAGCTTCGGTTTGGACCGACCCAACTGTTGCTACTATGTTGAAAGAAGACTTTGTACTTGTTACTTTGATGGTTGACGACCGTACTCCACTTGCTACTCCATTCGTGGTGACTGAAGGTGGTGTGAGAAAAGAGTTCACTACTGTTGGTGAGAAAAACAGTTACATCCAACGTAGCAAATTCGGTGCTAACGCTCAACCATTCTACGTAGCTCTTGATGCTGAAGGCAAACCTCTCAACAAATCTTATGCATTCGACGAAAATCCTGCTAACTTTGTTGAATTCCTCAAAGCAACATTAGAAAACTACAAAAAATAATTTCTAATTCAAAAAAATCCTCGCTAATCACGGCGAGGATTTTTTTTAGTTATTGTAGGGATGCTCGGCTTGTAGGGACACTCGGCTCGAGTGTCCGCAATAATCAAGTATAGCTTGTAGGGACGCTTGGCTCAAGCGTCCGCACGAGCAAAGCGAGTCCGACTGTTTTTCGCTTCGCTCAAGATTTTTGCTTCACTCGGCATAATGAGCAAGCTCTTTCTGCTCTCGCTTGTCGCAAAAATTGACCGTCGACCGTCGACTGTCGACTTTTTGCGTAGCAAAAATCACGGCCATTTGTTTATATGAATTTTTTTTTATAAATTTGCAAACCTAATTACTAACTACTAATTACTAACTAGTAATTATTTAAAATTATGCTATTTGGTATTGGAATAAAAGATATTATAGATATTTTGCTTGTTGCTATTTTAATGTATCAAGCCTATAAGTTGATGCGTAATACTGGAGCTATAAATATATTCTTCGGTATTATGATTTTTGTAGTTATTTGGTTTTTGATTGTTAAGGTGCTAAAACTTGGCCTTACTGGTGCAATCCTTAATCAAGTAATTAGCGTGGGAGCTTTGGCTTTGGTGGTTTTGTTTCAAAATGAAATACGAAAGTTTTTGCTTAAATTAGGTACTCGACAAAACTGGAAGTTTTATAAAAATATTGCTAAGCTTATCAGAGGAGGAAATAAGGATAATCGTCAGGTATTCCCTGTTATGAAACTGGTATTGGCATGCCGAAATATGTCGCGCACGAAGACTGGGGCTTTGATTGTTATTGCTCGAGATAATTCTTTAACAGAATATATTGAAAGCGGAGAGCAAATTTCTGCCGATATCAATACTCGTTTGGTGGAGAATATATTTTTTAAGAATAGCCCTTTGCATGATGGCGCGATGATTATTGTCGACGAAAAGATTGTGGCTGCTGGTGCTATTCTTCCGGTATCTAAAAATCCTAATATACCACGTCATCTTGGCCTCCGTCACCGCGCAGCTATGGGTATAAGCGAGAAGTCTGATGCTATTGTAATTATTGTATCTGAAGAGACTGGTACTATCTCTATGGCTATTGATGGCGCATATAAATTGAATCTTACTGCCGAAGACCTCGAAAGAAATTTGACCGAGTTACTTGTTAGTTCTAATTCTTAATCTTAAATCTCTATATTATTATGGAACAACTTAGAAATGCTGGATTTGCAATAACTATTTGCGATAAAGAGGGTAAAATCCTCGATATGAATGCTCGTTCGAAACAAACATTTGCTAAATATGGTGATATAATTGGTCATTCATTGTTTGAATATCATCCACCACGTGCGGCAGAGATTTTGAAAGGTTTGCTCGAAAACCATAATGTCAATGCATATACTATCGAAAAAGAGGGCATGCATAAGCTGATTTATCAAGTGCCATGGTTTGAAGAAAATGGCGACTTCGGTGGATATGTAGAACTCTCGCTCGTAATCCCAGCCGAAATGCCACATTATGTTCGTGGATAAATCGTCATTTTATTAATAGAATAAAGCAATGGCTGTCAGCATTTATTGTTGACAGCCATTGTTGTTTTATGATTCGTTATAAAAGATTATTTTGCAGTCCAGTAGCAACGTTTAGGAGAGACAATTTCGCCTTCTTCTTTGAGTTGTTTCATTGCTTT
>JAZLEE010000212.1:0-2095 GCA_045615085.1 Candidatus Aphodosoma sp.
ATTCTTATCTTCAAATTTTATTTTCTCAAAAAATAGTGTTATATTTGCAGTGTAATACGTAGTTATGTTTTATATGGTGTCAAAAAATATAAAGTTCTTGTTTTTTATCTTTTTTGTTCTCATCTTTACCAGATGTGGCAAGCAAAATGATATTGATACCTCTCTTGTTGACGAGCAATTCAATCGTTTCTATACTGCTATGGCAGAGATGGAATATGCCGATATATCTATTAGTGGTGTCGATAGTGTCAAGCAATTCTATCTTTCTCAAAATATCTCTGAGGTAGTTGCCGAGTGTCGTCTTATCAAAGGTGCTAAATATTATAGCGAGGGCGATAATGTGCAAGCTCTCCGTTGTTTGAAGGCTGCCGAGCAGCATTTGTCGTCCGAATCTTTCGATGTTGGCTATCTCTTTTATTATTTGAGTCGAGTATTGTCGGTCGACAATCCTCAACAGAGCAAATATTATGCCCAACGCCTATCTGCTTGGTCAAAAGATAACGAACACCCTTATCTTTTGGCAATGAGCAACAAACTATTGATGAATCTCTCCGACAATATCGATTCGGCTTCGCACTATCGACTTGAGGCAGTAGCGAATTTTGTTATTTTCTCCGATTCTCTTATGGTCGAGAAAACCAATGCTCGCTTTGCCATCAAATTTATCGAGCAGTTGCCGCTTGATTCAGTCGTGGCTCTCATTCGTCCTTTCTATAATCGAGTAGGCTATGCGCGCGATGCCGATGCTTTGGCTACTGTCTATCTCCTCAATCAACGCGCCGAAGAGGCATTGCCATATATTCAAAAACTTGCTGGTGCAAAGGGTTTTGAGTTTCAGTATTACAACAATATGGCTGTATATTACTCGCAACTTGGCGAGTTCGAAAAGTCGCTCTTAGCCTACGACTCGGCATTCCATATCTATCAGCAACAAGCCGAAACCATTCTTGCGGAGCAAATTGCCCGTGTCAATGGCGAGTACGACAAGAAGTTGTACGACCAGCAGTTGGAGTTGCAGCGCTATCGTACTATGTTTCTCGTGCTCATCTTCGTATTGCTCTCAGTTTTGTCTATAGCCTTGATAGTTTGGTTGACACGTATCGTTGTGCACAATCGTCAGAAAAACCTTCGCCTTAAGGCAGAGAATGAGAAATTGGAAGTAGCCAACGAGGTGTTGGTCGATACTTCCAAAAAACAATCTCAAAAGCTTTATGCTGTGTCAGATATCTGCAAACAGACCTATGCCTCTATCGTAATGTCCAATCCCGAAACGGTGAAGGTGATTAGTCGCACGCTCTACGAGAATTTGCGCGACACCTATCCGCATCTCTCCAATATGGATTTCACATATATGTTTCTCGATTTCATTGGATTGAATGCCAAAGATATATGTCGTATCCTAAGCGTACAAGAGGGCACATACTACTGTCGTCGTTCCGCTATCAAAAAGAAATTGAGCACCGATGTAGAGCAAGATATCGACGAAATCTTCAGTCAATTCTTCCTCGGACCAACAATCAAGGAGTAGTATAATTAACTGCTCCCCTGAGTTAGGGGAGCTGTCCGTAGGACTGAGGGGTTTGTTCACTCCTCATTCCTCATTCCTCACTCCACATTCCTAATTCTCTTATAGTTGCACTGCTTCAACTTCCCATTTTCGTCTCTTAGGTGCATGCCGTTGCCTTTGCAGAATTTCCACATTTTGCAGTCAGCGCACTCGTCTTTCTTCATCCAGTCGCGATTGCGATATGGTTCGAATTTGTTTTCCCACACTTCCCAGAAGTCATCTTTGTAGATATTGCCTTGGTGGAAATCGCTACGAATACTTGTGCATGCCGATATGCTACCGTCGCAGAGCACCGAGGCAATCGATAGGCCGGCTTGACATGTGTAGTAATGGTCGCGCACTTTGCCTTCGTATTCGCCCAAGAAGCCTTCGCAACTGAACGAGGCATGAATCTTTTTCGTTTCACGCATGCGCACGATGAAGTCTAGCAGACCACGGAATTGCTCATCAGTGATTTGCAACTCGGGGTCTTTGCCTCGACCCGATGGAAATATTGTGAACAAACGCCAGCGTTTCAATCCTATTGAG
>JAZLEE010000213.1:0-4833 GCA_045615085.1 Candidatus Aphodosoma sp.
ACCGATGCGGTTAGCTTCTTCGAGCACTTGTTTTTCGAGTTCTACATCGCGGAAAGCACGACCGAATTCGTTGCCAGTAGTAGGGAGTTCGTCGTAGTAGTGAGTAGAAGCAAGTTTCACAGTGAGGAGGTTTTTCTCAGCAGAAGTACCACCGATACAGAATGCAATGTGGTAAGGAGGACAAGCTGCAGTGCCGAGAGTTTTGATTTTTTCGATCAAGAAAGGCACCAAAGTAGAAGGGTTGAGGAGCGCTTTAGTTTCTTGATAGAGATATGTTTTGTTAGCCGAACCACCACCTTTAGTCACGCAGAGGAAGTGGTATTCCATACCTTCGTGAGCGTGGATGTCGATTTGAGCTGGGAGATTACATTTAGTATTCACCTCGTCGTACATGTTGAGAGGTGCGTTTTGAGAGTAGCGAAGGTTTTCTTGAGTGTAAGTGTTGTAAACACCAAGAGAGAGAGCCTCTTCGTCGCAACAACCAGTCCACACTTGTTGACCTTTTTCGCCGTGGATGATAGCAGTACCAGTGTCTTGACACAAAGGCAACTGACCTTTAGCTGCTACTTCGGCATTACGAAGGAAAGTGAGCGCTACGTATTTGTCGTTTTCGCTCGCTTCAGGGTCGTCGAGGATTTTAGCTACTTGACGGTTGTGGTCTTCACGAAGAAGGAACGACACATCGCGGAAGGCAGCTTGTGCCATAGCAGTGAGACCTTCTTTTTCAACTTTGAGGATAGGTTTACCCTCGAATTCGCTTACAGATACATAGTCTTTAGTAAGCAAATAGTACTCAGTTTTGTCCTCTCCGAGTTCGATGAGAGGTTGATAACGGAATTCAGCCATATATTAGATTTTTAGTAGCGAGTAGTTAGTAGTGAGACTACCATTTTCGCTTGTTAATAATTGAACATTATGAATTGCAAAGGTAGTATATTTTTTCGGTATTTGCAAATATTGGTGAGGGAAATTTTTGTGATTTTTCAAGGGGACTTATTGTATTTGAAAGGGGGTTGCGGAGGTAGGGTGAAGGTTGCTTGAAGGTTGCTGTATAGTATATTCACGGTAGGGAGGGGCTTATTGTATTTTTAGATGTGTTTATTTCGAGTGGTTTTTCAAAAAAAATGTGAAATGTTTGGTAATCCAATAAATAATGTATAACTTTGCATTCTTATATTGGAATAGGTGTGTATTAATATGAAAAGATTTTTTAGTATAATTGTCCTTGTAGTTAGTTTTTTGGCTGGTGTAGTTGCCGAGACGGCGGTGAAGCTTACTTGGCCTGACGACTTTTCGGATGCAAGAAAATATGATGGTAAGTTGGTGGAATTGAACCAAAAACTATATGTGACCAATATAGGCAGTTGGAACAAATATGGCGAGATAACACTATCGAGCAAGCGCTTGATGTCGCCTACAGAGGTGGCATTGCCAGGGTTGGCAGAGTATAGAACCATTGTAGATGAGAATGAAATAGACCAATTGGTGTTGAGCGATGGGTCTGATACACAGTATCCAAATCCACGCCCATGGATAGGGGATGGAGACTATATTCGCACCGGAGCATATACGATGAGAGTAGTGGGTAGATTCTCGATAGAGGAGTATGGCTATACGATTACGCCTACAGAGATGCCAGTGTTCGAGGGCAATGAGCGACCAGTAGTGGCTGAAGATTTGGGCGATTATAGCGTGAAAGTGTGTGGATTTAATCTTTGCTACTATATGGCGGCAGAATGGGGCGATAGAGGGCCTGCCGATGCGGCCGAAGCCGAGAAACAACATAAAAAGATAGTGCGTGCATTGGCTGCTATTGATGCCGATGTGTTTGGATTGGTAGAGGTGCAACAAGGGCAGTTGGCAATGGAGAAATTGGCCAATGCATTGAATGCGATTGATTCGGAGGCAGAATACACATATATCAACGACGGCACACAAGTGAATGGCACATATACCAAATCGGGATATTTGTATAAAGCCAGTAAACTGAAACCACTTCGTCAGTTGCAATCGAATGACACAGGCGTGAAGAATCGAAAAAAAGCACAAGGATTTGAGGTGAAGGCAACTAGCGAGAAGTTTGTGTTTATGATCAACCACTTCAAGGCAAAGAGCGGTAGCGGTTCGGGTGATAATGCCGATGCCGGCGACGGACAAGGCACTTATAATGGTGACCGAGTGCGTGAGGCAACCGCAGTGGTGACATTTGCCAAGTCGTGTGCCACCTATTTTGGCGACAACGACGTGTTGGTGATGGGCGACTTGAATGCCTACTCGATGGAGGATCCAATACGCGTGTTCACAAACGGAGGATATACCAATTTGATAAAAAAATATGAAGGCGAGGGAGGATATTCCTACTCGTATCGCGGAGCAGTAGGATGCCTCGACCACGCATTGGCAAATGAGTCAATGACGGGGCAAGTGACTGGATGTGAGGTATTTCATGTAAACACCGACGAATCTACCGTGTTTGCCTACGATGGGTATAGTTATCAAGACAATATGTATCGCTCGTCGGACCACGACCCAGTGGTGGTGGGCCTAAGACTTGGCGTTGGCACATCAATTGACCCCGCAGAGTTGGATAACGGCCGAATAGTGTATGGTGCCAATGGCGTGATAGGCATTGTGGCGGCGGCAGGGTGCGAGATGAAGATATACACATTGATGGGCCAAGAGGTTTATAGCGAGACGATTGTGGCGAACGATTATACACTATCTACGTCAGAGGTTGGTTTGACGTCAGGCATTTATATCGTGAGATTAAGCGAAGGCACCGCCGTCAAATTGGTAGTCAAATAAAAATTCTTAATTCAAAATATGAATCCATACGAAATAATAGCAAAATACTACGCTCCGGGCACGGAGGCATACGATATATTGGTTCGCCATTCCGAGGCAGTGCGAGATAAAGCATTGGCATTAGCACGTCGCCATCCCGAGTTGGGGTTCGACCTCGAGTTTATTGCCGAAGCAGCAATGTTGCATGATATAGGCATATTGGAGACAGATGCGCCAGGTATACAATGCTTTGGTACGCATAGTTATATCGAGCATGGCTATCTTGGGGCAGAGATGATGCGTCGCGAAGGGTATCCGCGTCATGCGTTGGTGTGCGAACGCCACACCGGCACTGGGTTGAGATTGGCCGATATCATTGCGCGCGAGTTGCCTGTGCCACATCGTGAGTTGTGCCCAGTGACATTGGAAGAGCAGTTGATTTGCTATGCCGATAAATTCTTTTCTAAAACACGTCTCGATTCAGAGGATTCGTACGAGCGAGTATTGCAAAAGATGAAAAAATGGGGCGACGAGTCAGTGGCTCAATTGCAACAATGGCACGAACAGTTTGAATAACTCCCTACACCTTACTCCTTGATTATCATGAACAGCACATTAAAGTACATTCTATTAAAACCGCTATCGGTGCTATATGGCATTGGGGTTGAATTGCGCAATAAGCTATTCGACTTGGGTGTGTATCATAGTCATAAATGCGATTTGTCGACCATATCGGTGGGCAATATCACAGTTGGCGGCACAGGCAAAACACCTCATGCCGAGTATCTATTGACGTACTTGTCGCAACGAGTACCAACGGCATATCTCTGCCGTGGCTATAAGCGTTCGACCACAGGCTATCGTGTTGCAGATGAGAATAGTACAGCCGTGACAATAGGCGACGAAGCGTATCAAATATATCGCAAATTCCACAATGTGACGGTGGCAGTAGATGGCAATCGTGTCAACGCATTGAAGAGATTGCAGCGCCACAAAGTTGTGCCTAAAGTCGTAGTGCTTGACGACGCATATCAGCATCGCGCATTGCGTCCCGACTTGAATATTTTGTTGATAGACTACAATCGATTGACGTATCGCGATTCGATGTTGCCACTTGGCGAGTTGCGCGAATCGAGCAACAACACCGACCGCGCAGATATCATCGTGTTCACTAAATGTCCTAACACCATGCAGCCAGTGGATGTGTTGTCCACACGCGTGCAAATCAACCCATTCCCATATCAAACATTGTACTATACAACCCTAGAGTATGGCGAGCCTAAAGGATTGTTTGTCGATGCATCGGTCGACTTGCGCGGCAAAGAAGTTTTGCTCATTACCGGAGTAGCACAACCGCAACATTTGCACAAACATCTCGAGTCGGTAGCATCCAAGATAGTAGCATTGCAATATCCTGACCATCATAAATTTACGGCTACCGACTTGAAAGAGATAGCGCAAGACTTCGACACCTTGCAGTCCGACAACCGTGTGATAGTGACTACCGAAAAAGACGCAGCGCGCTTGGTCAATATGAACCTACCAGAGAGCATAAAAGAGCACATCTACACAATAGGCATAGAGGTGAAATTCCTCTTCAATGGGCAGAAAGATTTTGAGGGTCAGATAGACAAATTCTTGCGACATCAAAACCTTTTGAAACCATGATAAAAACATTATTAGCAGTAGGTTTGGGGCTATTGTTTGTTGCGTTGGGATATGCTATTGCAAAATAATCAACGAACAATGCAAAAAAGTAGTCAAACATAACGCATATATCACAAAAAATTATTAACTTTGCATGCTAAAAGTTTAGAGTTTAGAGTATAGAGTTTAGAGTGCCGCATGGCATTTAACTCCAAACCCTGAATTCTCGACACTAAACTGCTAACATTTAACATTTTAATTATATACTTAAATCTTATGGCTGAAAAGAAATTAAATCTCTTGGCTGATTTCCCTGCTATCACTACAGAAGAGTGGATGGCAAAAATCAATGCAGACCTCAAAGGAGCTGATTTTGAGAAAAAGCTCGTTTGGAAAACTAAC
>JAZLEE010000214.1:0-5522 GCA_045615085.1 Candidatus Aphodosoma sp.
CAGATAAACAATATTTTCATTGACAAACAAAACAATTATTATTTATCACTCTTAAGAGCCTCCATAATCTTTTCTTGAAGCTCTTCAAGAAGCTCAGGATTATCTTGAATCAAACGTTTAGCAGCATCGCGACCTTGACCAAGTTTAGTATCATTATAACTAAACCAAGCACCAGCTTTCTTAATAACACCAGCATCAACACCGAGGTCGATAATTTCGCCAGCCAAAGAGATACCTTCGCCAAACATAATATCAAACTCAGCTCTACGGAAAGGAGGCGCAACTTTATTTTTAACCACTTTTACTTTTGTTTGACTACCCAAAACATTATCGCCATCTTTAATCGAAGAAGATTTACGAATATCAATACGCACAGAAGCATAGAATTTCAATGCATTACCACCAGTAGTAGTTTCAGGCGTACCAAACATAACACCAATCTTTTCGCGCAATTGGTTAATAAAAATACAAGTAGTATTAGTTTTATTGATACTAGCTGTCAATTTACGCAAAGCTTGGCTCATCAAACGAGCTTGCAAACCAACCTTGTTTTCGCCCATATCGCCTTCGAGTTCGGCTTTTGGAGTAAGAGCCGCCACAGAGTCGATAACAATAATATCGATAGCCGAAGAGCGGATTAGTTGATCTGCCACTTCAAGAGCTTGCTCACCACTATCAGGTTGAGAGATAAGAAGATTATCGATATCTACGCCAAGTTTTTCAGCATAGAAACGGTCGAATGCATGCTCGGCATCGATAAAGGCAGCAATACCACCAGCCTTTTGAGCTTCGGCAATAGCATGAATAGCCAAAGTAGTTTTACCAGATGATTCTGGACCATAAATTTCGATAATACGACCGCGAGGATAACCGCCAACACCAAGAGCAAGATTCAAACCCAAAGAACCTGTTGGAATAACACTAATATCTTCGACTTTTTCTTCGCCCATTTTCATAATCGTACCTTTGCCATGTTCCTTCTCGATCTTCTCCATAGCAAGTTGCAATGCCTTCAATTTATCAGCTGAAGGTGCTTTCTTTTCAATTTGTTCTGCCATAATATATTATTTATTTAAAATTTGTTCTGCATGATTAGCTGTTTTCACTTGTTTAGGTGTGATGATACGCTCAAGTATACCCTCTTCATTGAAAATAAAAGTTGTGCGTAAAGTACCCATATAAGTTTTGCCACACATCTTTTTCTCTGCCCAAACTCCGAAAGTCTCTACCAAAGTGTGCTCTGTATCTGCAATTAGATCAAATGGCAATTCATTTTTCTCAATAAACTTCAAATGACGTTTTGCATCATCAACGCTTACACCAATCACACGATAGCCTTGAGCACGCAACTCTTCATAACCATCGCGAAGGCTACAAGCTTGGGCTGTACACCCCGAAGTCATATCTTTAGGGTAGAAATAAAGAACAACCTTTTGTCCTTTCAAGTCCGCCGCTTTTATTTCATTTCCATTTTGATCTAAGCCCAACAAATCAGGCATTTTATCTCCTATTTGCATAATTTCTACATTTAATAAATTCAACCACAAAGATAATAAATAAATCCGAATTAACGATACAAAACTAACGCCAATCTATAGGATTTTTTCCTTTTGACTGCAAATAATTATTTGCTGCTCTAAATTGCATAGAACCCCAAAAAGAGTCATCGCGCAAACGCCCAAAACCTTTATAGGCAAAGCAAATGTTATGTGGCATTAAATCACCAACTGAGTCTACAGCATAAGCTCTACCTAACATTTTAGAGTGATTAGATGTTTTTCCCCACGACAATCCAGATGGATGAGTTGACTTATAAATCTTGTGCTTCGCACCATCTATCAATTTCGACTTTTCGCCTGCACTCTTACCCCAAAGCATGAATACAATATGCTCATACTTCTCACTCAAACGTGCAATAACCGAATCAGTAAATTGTTGCCAGCCAAACGACTCGTGGCTTGCAGGCTTGCCTGCTTCTACAGTTAATGTAGCATTCAAGAGCAATACGCCTTGACGAGCCCAACGTTCAAGATTATTACCAGGAAGAGGTTCTGTTTGAAATTCAAACGCTATTTCTTGAAAAATATGATTGAGCGACCCTGGCATTTTACACATATCAGGCACCGAAAAAGCAAGTCCATGCGCTTGACCTGGTTCATGATAAGGGTCCTGACCAAGAATTACAACTCGCACATCCTCAGGTGCACACAATTCAAATGCACGAAAAACGTCTCTCTGCATCGGATACACTACCGATGAAGCATAAGCCCCCTCAACCCTGTCGACCAACTGTTTAAAATACCCTTTTTCGAATTCATCGACCAAAATATTTTGCCAATTTTGAGGAATCAACTCTTTCATAATTATTCTCTTAGAAAAAGACCTTAAGCTCTACACGCCCAAGGTCTTTTTTGATATAATGAATTTAAAAATTAACGGATTACCACTTTTGTTACAAAAGTATCGCCATTTGCATATTGAGTTTTTACAACAAAAATAGATTGTCCCATATTATCAACCACAACAGCATCTTCGCCTACTGACACGCAACGACCCACAACATCATACACTTCAATAGTTGCGCCTATTGCATAAATAGTATGATTTTCAACAAAGATAGCATCATCAACAGCCACATTTTCAACAGCCACATTTTCTGATTTAGTGACAGGAATAATGCTTGTATAGAAACCATTAAGATAATAGTTACCTACAATTGATGACTTATCTTCTTGTTCTGCAAACGAAGCTGCTACAGCCATAGAATCTGAGCCTTGATAGATATAATGGCGAGTAATAGTTTCATCTTGAACAATTTCTTCTACAGCTTTGTAAGTAAAATCAGACAACTTCACAAGTTTAGAAGCATAATCATCACTTGCAAGCAATTGAGCAATAGTAACCTCAACTGGAGCAAGAAGTTTAGATATTGGAGCTTTATTCTCTATAGTATCGAGGCGCAAAGAGCGAGCAACACCAAAATTGATTTCACCATCAGCAGTAACCGAAGTAGGTACAAAATCAGAATAATAACCTACTACTACAGAAATAGCATCACCAACATTATACATTACAGAACCATTCAATAACAAAGAACCTGTTTCGTCTGAAACAAAAACAACATGTTGAGTTTGATCTTCATCACCCACAGCTTCGATTGTTTCAACACCAGTAATTGTCATAGTACCATTAATTCTATATTTCACAATAGAAGTAAGAGGTTCGCCAAACTCAACCATAGCTGCAATATTATCAAATTCGTATTCAGATGCCATAAAGCAATTTTCTGACACAGGAACAATTGTAGTTTTGCTAGAAGAACCCATCCACAATGGAACGTCCATAATACCTTTAACCACAAACTCAGTACCTGTCTCAGGTAAATAAGTTACATCAAGTAAGATTGTATATAAATCTCCATAAGCCGAAGTAAGATTAGCAGGAGCAATATTATGAGCTTGTTGTTCTGCTGTTGGGGCGTCAGAGAGAGAAACAAAACCATCAAGCGAAACAGGAAGGAACTCATAATAACTCAACAAAGAAATTTCCTCTGAAGCAATAGGCAAGAATACTACCTCTTCATTGCGAATAATTGTTGTTTCGTGAGCATCAAGAGTCAATAAAGAAGGAGTGAATGACAATGATGTTTTTTCTTGTGCCACCAACTGAGCAGTTTGCGATGTCAAAGTGATAACATCACCAACTTTAAGATTCTTATCAGTTTCATTTTCTGTATTTAAGAGAACACGAATACCTGAATAGTTAACCAACTTATGACCCTCTCCGGCTTTAATAGTAATATAAGTTTTATCTTCATAAACCTCTTTGCGAACAACTTGAGCAGTAAGATTCAAAGGAATGTTTTCTGTCATTTTTGTCGCTTTAAGAGCTTTAATATCAGTAAAAGCACCTACTGTATAGTCAGAAGTAGTCAATTCAACTTTTGCACCGCCACCATATTTAGGCGAGCAAAGAGCTTGATTGATAACCAAAGTATTTGGATAATCTTCTGTATTAAGACCAGAAATACGGAAACTTTTCAAAGTATCATTGTCTTGTACCAAATAAGCATTAAAACCAACATTAACTGTTTTTGCTTCATCCATAGAGATAACTTTGCCATTATATGCTTCAGGATTTGCATTCAATTCGGCAATAGTTACTTTTGTTGTTTGTGGTTTATAGTCAGAAGTACCCACATAATCCACAGTAAAGCCATCGAACTCCAACCAATCCATATCAAGAGATGGTTTCAATTCAACACGGTTATTAGAATAATTCACTGTTGCTACATATTTTTTGAATACATCACCTGGTTCTACAGGTGGAGTTTCAGGATATTCTTCAAGACCTTCAAGACGTTTCTTTTGGAATTCTTTGAAATAATAATCATAATTCACACAAGTAGCGACACCATCTTTATCACGAAGAACAAAGAAAGACTCCATAATATACTCCAACACAAGGTCGCCTTCGATAGTAACTTTATCACCATCTACCAAAGTAGTATCGGCATTCATTTCGGCAAGATTTGCAAAAGTACGGTCGGCTGCCGATGCACCAAGCGCCATAACAAGAACTACAACCAACGCTGTAACTCTCTGAATCAAAGTAGAAAATAAATTCATAAAAACTGTTTTTTTATATTAGTTAACAGATTAATATCAAGTTATCAAAACTATGCAAAGGTAATAAATATTTCTGTAAAAAGCAAAAAAAGAGGCGCAAATTTGCGCCTCAAATTAAACATTTATCTTCAATTATTGTTTGTCAATAATAGCGATTGCACCACCAAGTTCAACATTTTGACCTTGAGCTTTTTTCACTTCTACGAATACACCATCAAATGGAGCTTTAACTTCTTCGATACCGTGATTAGTTTGAAGACCGCAAAGGAATTCTCCGGCTTTGAATTTCTTACCTTTAGAAGGAGCGATGTTAGTACGAGCTGAGAGTTCCCACAATACGCGACCAGCCACAGGAGCTTTAAGTGGTTCTGCATTAGGATGGAGAAGTTTTTGAGCGTCAACTTTAGGACCAGCAGCTTGAGATTTAGCAGCGATTTTTTCTTCCAACTCTTTGTTGAAACGACGTTTAGCTTCGCCAGATTTGAATTCACGATATTGTTTGTCGTGCATAGCAAATTCGAAGAGTTCTTCGTCGTCTTGACCACGATCCCAACCAAGTTCTTCCATCTCTTTGATGTATTGAGGCAATACATTAGGATAGTTATCTTGTGGGTTACCTTCGAAGAATTCGAGGTTTTTAGATTTAGCAAGTTCGATGATTTCTGGATCAAGTTTACCAGGAAGACGACCAGCTTTACCAAGAATCATATCCCAAGTGTTAGCATCGATCATAGACCAACGTTCGCCACCACGGCTCATTGCGAATACGTTCATCAATGCAACGTTTTTAACATATTGAGAGAATGGAGTAACCAAAGGTGGGTTACCAAGTTTAGGCCAAATATATTTCACTTCGTCGAAGAGTTGAACGAGGAGTTCGTCTTCGTTCAATTC
>JAZLEE010000215.1:0-2455 GCA_045615085.1 Candidatus Aphodosoma sp.
GGAATTTCTCTATTGCTGTTTTTATTGATTTAAGACCTATGCTTTCTATGGTAACGTGTTTTAAGTCAAAAAATTGTGCTGACGCAACATCGTCGGCGGTTGAGATGATTGTATTGTCGTCTATTTCTACTTTGAAAAATAGGTCGAGGGTGTGGACTGTAATGCCCGAAAATTCGTATTCGTTTGGTAATGAGAATAGGTATTGAGGCTTTTGAATGTTGATGTTTAATTCTTCTTTGATTTCTCGTATTATAGCTTCTTCGGCTGTTTCGTTCATGTCGACAAATCCACCAGGTAGGTCGAGCATACCTTTTGCTGGGTCGAATGCTCTTGTTGTTAATAGCACTTCGCCTTTGGGATTGGTGATGAATGCGGCTGTAGATGCAGAAGCGTTGGCGTAGTAGGTTAGATTGCAATCGGAGCAATGTCGGCTACGCTCGCCATTGATTTCGAAATGTTTAGAGCCGCATCTGGGACAGAATTCAAAAGCTTTCAGTGGGTGGTTCATAAAGCTTCTTTTTGGTATGTTATTTCTTTGTTTGTTACGTTTATTGAGAAATATGTAGGATTTGAGTCTGAATCTTGAGCGTCTTCGAGGGTTAGATATTTAACTCCATTAAGTTCGGTGTAGTCGTAGGTGTGATCATGACCATTTATGATTATATCTACGTTGTATTTAGCAAATATGTTGGTCAGAAAAGCAGTCTCTTCAATCGAAAAATTGCCTGATGGGAATTGGCTTAATTCGGTGTCGAAGAAGTTGGTATGGGTCAGTATTATGCAGTAGCGATGCTGATTGCGTTTTTCGGTTAAAATGTTTTCTAACCATTCTTTTTGTAATTTACCTAACGAACCTGTTGTAGATTCGAGGGCTATGAATAGGTCGCTTGTATTAGGTGTTTTTACTATGAAAAAATATGTGCTACTACCAAATAGTTCGTAATATTCGTGCCATTGATTGAAGTATAAGTCGTGATTGCCAGCCAATGTTTGTATGATAGAGTTGCCTTTGTTGTTGTTGATAGAGTCAAAAGCAATGGATAATCCGCCTTTTTGGTCTGTTATATCGCCTAATATTGAAGAGAATAGAATTGATGGTGTGCTTGCTGTCAGTTTTGTGTATCGCGCCAAAGTGTTGGCTGTGGTTTTTACATGAAAATCAGCTGCTGCGCAAAATCGATATTCGTCGGAATTTGCAATGATTAATGTATCTTCTTGATGTTTTTCGTTGTACGCAATAGATTGTTCGAAGCGCTCATTGACGCGCTCTTTGCTTGGGCATACGAAAAAACCTTGAAGGTCGTATTTATCGCAACTTACGATGAATATGGTTGTTGCAATTAAAATAAAGTATTTTAGATGTTGCATGTGATACCTACGTTAAAAAAGAATGAATAATAGTTGGCAACGATATGAAATATGCCACTTGGTTGGAATCCTGCTTCGAGTAGAAGGTTGAGGTGGTCGTTGTCCTCGCCACAGATACGATAGTTGCCGTTTAGGATGACATTAGGAGAGTAAGAACGTTCGATAAGAAAGTGACGAATATTGGTAATTTGTAGACCAAGATTCCATACGTGAGATTTTTTGAATATGCGAGTGCGAAAATCGTAGGCCAAACCAGGTTCCCAGATATAGGTGCGTTGTGCGCCATCTTTTAGAAAGAAATTAGTGTAGAATTGAGCATATCCACCAAAAGAAGCATAAAGGTGCTCTTGATCGTATACAAGAATCAGCGACATGTTAAGGTTTTGCAAATTCTCGTTGGCATAAGCGCTGTATGAGTATTGATTACGAAGGGCGAGATTGCGATTTTCGCCAACCCACCATTTGAAGTCGCCACGTGCACCCACTTGATAGAGATTGCGCGATGCTACGTGAAAACCGCCATACACATCTACCCATCGAGCAGGAGAGTAGATGCCTACCATCTCGGTGTTTATTTCTGAACTATTTATTTGCGAGTGTTCGTATCCAACTTTCATGTAGAGTAGCGACTTAGGGTACTCTTTGGGTTTGAAAAAATCAGTATAATCAACCACTTCCTGTGCTGAGCAAGTAAATATTAGTAGGATAGTGAATAATGTAAGTATGAAGTGTTTAATTTTCATGATGTTAAAATGCTGATATATAATATGTTCTTAATCGTGTGTTATTTGTGTAGGATTAAGAAAAAATATCACGCAAAGTTACAAAAAAAACTCCAAATATCAATAAAAAAAGCCCTAAAACTTTTTGAGTTTCAGGGCTTGTGCTATTTTGTCCAAGCAAGCAATTATTTTTTGTTGCGGCTTGCTCTGTTTTGGTAACGGTTCAAGAACTTATCTACGCGACCAGCAGTGTCAACCAATTTAGTTTTGCCAGTGTAGAAAGGGTGAGAAGAACTTGAGATTTCAAGTTTCACCAAAGGATAAGTTACCCCATCGATTTCGATAGTTTCTTTCGTAGCGACAGT
>JAZLEE010000216.1:0-1836 GCA_045615085.1 Candidatus Aphodosoma sp.
GGATTTTTGCCATCCTGCCCTTCAAAAAATCAAACTCAGGCAACTGATTGTGCACCGCAGTGAATGCTACATCCATCACAAGCCCTCGAGCATCTAACGCCTCATTGAGTTCGTGCTGCTGGAGGCGATATGCCTCGCGTATCAAGCGTGTGAATCTATTACGGTCAACTGCATGCTTGAATTGCTTTTTGTGGGCAGAGACCAATACTCGCACTGGTGGTCGCTTGTCGCCCTCAACTCGCTCCGCCACACGATAAACCACTCGCAATGGAAAAACCAAAAAGGCTTTGCCCTCGCGAAATAGTTGCGAAATTGTCACTTCGCCACATAGGTGCTGCGATTTATTGAATCCGTTTTTCATAATTTAACAAAAAGACAAAAGAACATAAAAACAAAAATATATATAATTGTGTTCTTATGTTCTTCTGTCTTTCGGAATAATTTATTAAAATTATCTACGTTTGTGATTTTCTTTGATGAAGTCGTCAACCGCCACAGTCATCGATGTATATTTAGGAGATGGCACCTCAATGTCGATGCGGAGATTTGCTTCGCGAGCTGCTGCTGCTGTGGTTGGACCAAGACAGCCAATCACGATTTCGCCTTGTTCGAAGTCTGGGAAGTTTTTCTTCAACGCTGCAATACCTTGTGGCGAGAAGAACAACAACATGTCGTAGTCAAACTCTTCCTCTGGTGTGAAGTCGTTGCTCACTGTGCGATACATATAGCCAATGCTATATTCCACTTTGCGCTCTTTGAACGCTTCAACTATCTTCTCACTATCGTTCTCTGGCAATACTACAAAATATTTCAAGTCGGCATGCTTGTCGATGAGCGCAAGCATATCCACCAAATGACCCGACTCGGGATAGAACACTTTGCGTTTGCGGTAGTTGATATAGTTTTGCAAATAGTTGGCTACCGATGCCGAAATACAGAAATAACGCATATCGTCGTTGATAGCAACACGCATATCTTGTGCCAAACTAAAAAAGTGTTTAATACCTACGATTGAGGTGAAAACTATTGCAGAATGATCTAAAATATTCACTTTTTGAGCACGAAATTCGCGCGTAGTGACCGACTCAACCTTGATAAATGGACGAAAAGTGACCTTTACCTTGTGTTTTTCCTCCAAATCCAAATATGGAGATTTGCCTGTTTCTGGTTTCGGTTGCGAAACGAGTATCTTCTTGACTTTCAAGTTTATAAATATTAAAAGTTACACATGAATTACCACAATAGAGGCCGCTTTTGCAGCCACCAAAAGGGGCAAAATTTCCGAGGTGCAAAGATACAAAAAAATATAGAATAATGAACTAATTCCTGAATAAAAAATTTGTAATAGTTTTATAAATAGTATTATAAGCACAAAAACACCCATTGCCAACAGCAAAATATTCCATACCAAATCAGACACTCCGGGCATATAAATCCTACCACAAGCCACCGGCAATAGCATCAGTCCAAACATGGCTACTATCACAAAATAGTCGGTCGAAAATGTGCGAGCCGCATCTTTGTCGCCAAACACATAGCCCACAAAGCGTATCATTGCCCACTTCAGTCCGAGATATACGGCTACTATAACAAAAAAGAGAGGAAATAGGTGTGTGTCGGTCAGCATCAACAATACATAACTCGACACTACGGCAAACCACAACAATACGTTTGCCCACACCGATGTGGCCTCTTGGTCGTAGTTCATCACACGACCCTGCTTGTTCACCAAATTGCGCACATAGAGCGAGTATTGCTTGCGATGTGCCGACAACGATAGCGCTAATGCGATGAGAACCATCAGCACAAGCACCCCAAACCACGACGACGATGCCA
>JAZLEE010000217.1:0-8169 GCA_045615085.1 Candidatus Aphodosoma sp.
CTTATGTTTGTGGCGTTTATGTTATACATTGTGCGTCAAACTCTTTCGCAACGCGCATCGAACGATGTAGTAGTGTCAGAGGCCGATGAAAAACAAGCATATTGGCTCGTGTCAATGAAAATTATAGGTGGACTCATACTACTTGTCATAGGTGGTCGTGTTATTGTTAACAATGCAGTGAAGATTGCCGAATATTTCCATGTTAGCGAGCGTGTTATCGGACTTACTATTGTAAGTATAGGTACGTCATTGCCTGAATTAGCAACATCGGTTGTAGCAGCTTTTCGTCGTCAAGCCGATATTGCAGTTACTAATATTGTAGGTAGTAATATCTTCAATGCATTATTTATCCTTGGTACTACATCTATCATTGCGCCAGTGCCAGTGCAGCCCGATTCGATGGTCGACCTTGTGCTTAATCTAGCGTTGTCGCTTTTCTTATTTGCTATTGTACTCGGACCAAAACATCGTGTAGGTCGCATACCTGGTATTATTATGCTTCTTGGTTATGTGGCTTATGTAATCTATCTTTTATGATTAAATATTTTTTATCGTTACTCATATTGGTGTTGTTCGCTTCGTGCGATACAGAATCAAATATTAATAATCCCGACAATGCTTTGCCGGGATTATTTTCCGTCTCACCTACTGAGCAAGTGCGTTTTTCGCCTGGCAATTTACAATATCAAGCATCTACGGCGACATGGCGTTTTGCTCTTAATCAGTTTGATGTTGTAGGTGCTGATAATGCTAATATTTCGGCTGATAACGAAGGATGGATTGACCTTTTCGGGTGGGGAACATCGGGATATGCTGGGTGTGAACCATATCTTACATCTGCCGATGCTTCGCTTTATGGTATTGACGAATCGATTGATTCAACTTCTTATGATTGGGGAATCTATAATGCTATCAGTAACGGAGGTAATAGTGCTGGCATGTGGCGTTTGCTCACTAAGGACGAGTGGGGTTATTTGCTTTATGAACGTGCGGGGGCTTCGGATTTGTTAGGCGTGGGATGTGTGGCTGGAGTCAATGGGTTGATACTACTTAGCGACAATTTTGTTCTGCCAGATAGTCTTGAGTTTCGACATGCAGTGGCAAGTGATTCGGGTGAGGATTTATATCGTTTAGTCAACGATTATACTGAGGCAGAGTGGAAACGAATGGAGGATGCAGGGGCTGTGTTTTTTCCAGCTGCAGGAGCGCGACTCGGTACACGAGTGATGTATACTGCAGTGGCGGGATATTATTGGTCATCTACACCATTTGAATACGATACCGTAAGTGTCTATTGTATGGGATTTGATTCAAGTCGCGCCGTTTGGGAGGGGCTTAGTAATCGCACTAATGGACGTTCTGTGCGTTTAGTAAGAAAAAAGTATTATTAATAGATAGATTGTTTTATAGGATTATTTAAATAAGATTTTCTAAAATAGAAAACACGCATCTTATATAATTACGAGATGCGTGTTTTTTGTTATTCTTGTTTGAGTGTAATCAGACTAATTTCGGCAGGCATGCCTAATCTGAAAGGAATTGCTGTATAACCAAGTCCGCGTGAGATGAATAGGTATTGGTCATTTTGTTTGTATAAACCATCCCAATAAGTGTAGATGTATTGAGAAGGCGACCATTTACACTCTTCGTTAATATGAAAACCTAATTGACTAGCATGAGTGTGCCCAGAGAGTGTAAGTTTGATATAATGAAAGTTTGTATCGGTTATGACTTGCTTTGCCCAATGAGTCGCATCATGAGTAAGGAGGATGTTGAACGTAGCAGGTTGATAATTATCTGTGGCGCGACCCAAATCGCCATAGCAAGGGAATGGGGGAACGCCCCAATTTTCACAACCTATGATGCCAATGCTGTCTCTATCAAGATGAATGTGTAATGCGCTATCGTTCAAAAGTTGGAATCCTAGTGTTTTATACGCACAATAGGTATCTTGAAGATTGGCTTGTTTAGCAGAATCAGATGGCCAACGAACATAATCTCCATAGTCGTGATTGCCCATTACAGCATATCGACCAAGGGGAGCTTCTACGGTTACAAAGAGAGAGTCAAGTCCTTTAGCCTCCGCTGCAGTGAGATTCATTATGTCACCTGTGAATACAAGCAAATCTGGTTGTAAAGTATTAAGACGGACAATGATTCGCTTTAAATATCTATCGCGCGGAGTCAGGTTACCGAGATGGAGGTCAGTAATATGAGCTATGCGGATGCCATCGAATTTTGAAGGTAGATTCTTAGATGTTACAATTACCTCTCTCACTTTTATATTATGACGCGTAGCGGCACCAACAATCATGCATATAATTACAAAAGATGCAATAACGGCACCAATATAGTGTAATGTGCGACAACTTTTTTTACTAAGAAAAGTCTGTATTTTGTCAATTATATAAAATAGTGCGTAGATATTGGATGGTAGTATGAGTAATATAGTTGCCCATAGTGTCCATTCCATTACTTTGAAATCGAGAATACCGATTCGAGTGGCATATTGTATGAGAATGAATGTCAGTATGAATAGGGTAGGTATAGCATATGCTGCTATGATACCACCAGTGACTCCATGTTTTTGATTTAGCACATGTCGTGCATAGAGTACACTTGGCAAGAATACCATCAGTGTTAGTATAATTAGGACTGGAGCGAAACGCATAACTGATTGGTGATAGAGTTTTTTATTGTTTGATAAGTTTAGTTGTTTTGTTCCCTGATTTAATGATATATATGCCAGAATCGAAGTTGCTGATATCAATTTTTGTTGTAGTAGTGGTGTGAATCAATTGACCCTGTAGTGTATAGATATCAATATGGGGGCCTATTTCAATGCCATCTATGTTAATGATATTGCGCGATGGATTAGGATATACTGCAAGTTGAGAGTTGAGAGTTGAGAGTTGAGGAATACCTGTTTCTTCTTTCACTGGATGGATAGTGATTTTGTCGAGGCCGAAATAGAAAGTGGTATTTGACCCCCAATCACCTATGTCGGTTGTTTCCATTGTGAAGTATATGCTTTTCACAGCACCAAGTGAGGTTAAATCCATCCATTCCCAACCTTTATTTATAAACCATTTAGCTGGGTCTTCATCGCGATAGTCTGCCATATAATAAACTACTGTGCCACATTCTTCGCTATTAGCATCGATGCCATGGGCTGTGAGAGTGCAATAATCGCCTTGAGCAAATTTGCGAGCATATCCGAAACCTTCCGTAATGCAACGTGTGGTGTATGGCGAGTTGCAAACATAGCATCCAACAGCTTCGACATCTTGAGCATGGGTGAATTCTATTTCGCATATATGGCGGTCGAGCGAACTTTCGGTATATTCAGAGAAATAGCCTAATATAAAAGGAGCGCCTACGCCATCAATGCCTCCGCCAGCCATGATGCCCCATTGGTGGTCAGGGTAGAATGATTCGTGAGATAGGATGGTGTCAGTTGAACGCGAAATTGTGAAACCTTCCCATGATGTGCCATCCCATGAATTGCCAGAACGGAGGTGTGCGAATGAGAATGTACCATTGCCAAATGCTTGATATTCGGCGCTATCATTGAATGTTTTGTTCCACACATCTTGCTCGTTGAACACAATGTTTTGTTCTTGGATAAATGCGTTAGTGTTGAATGTAATCTCGTCGGTCTCCTCGATAGTTTCGTTGTGGAGTGTTTTAATAGTCGATATTTCGGTGCTGGCTTCACCTATTTGACCCAAATCTACGGCATTCACAGCGGTGTGGATACGTATAAAATTAATTGCCTCGAGAGTTACGGTATTGCCGTTTTCATCTACAGCCCAATCTATATCAATGCTACATCCCGATTCGTTGCTATTTGGTTGATTGTCGGCATATCCCCATTCGTAAGGGCGGAGTTCAAAATAAGAGCCATCGTTATTTTTGTCGTAGCTGTTTGTTGGTAATAAAGTACCTCGGAATGTAAGACTATCAGCTTCAATCCAAGCAGGGTAGTAACCTTGTAGGTGAGTGGCATTTTTGCTCAACCAGCCACTATTGCCTTGGTTGTCAACCCAACGGATGTATTCTTTCAACTCTTTTATGGTGTCTTTGTACGCCTCAGGTCGGTAGTATGTAATTTCGTATTCTTGTGTCGAATTTGCATATTCGCTACCTGCTATTTCGTACCAACGGTCGTCGGCAATACCATTTTGATTGGCATCGCGGCTGACCATCACTATGCCCGGTTCGGCACTTGTGGCAAAGGCATTACCCAATATAATAATGTCGGCTCCTTCGATATTTGCCACAGGATAGTCAAACTCAACCACCATATATCCGCCAAATGCACCGAGACTAATCATTGAACCACGCTCAAGGTTTTTTTGTGCCTTGGCAAGAATGTCGGTTTCAGTGTCGGTCTCTTCGCTGACTGGCAATGTGTTGACAAATTGTCCAGGAGCAGGGCAATATTCGATTACTTTTGCTTGATTTTGAGCAAAGCAAAGATTTTGCAAAAGACAAAATAATAGAATAACAAAAGAATAGTGTTTCATAGGTATGTATGTTTTATGTGTTTAATATTTAATATATAATGATTGCATTTGGATTGAGACCAATTTCGTTGAGCCGGAATTTGAGTTGCCCTTCTCGATTAAAGCAAAGCACATCTCCCCAAAGTACATAGTTGTACGCCTCGGTGATATATAGGTCGCCATTTTCGGGATTGATTGTGAGACTGAATGGTGTTTGTATCTTTGTGCCGTCGGTAATAAAATTTTCATTTACAATCTTGTCAGTCAAGCAGTCGAACACCTTAATCCATTGTTCTCCACTCTTGTAATTGTAACTATACATATATGCCAAGTCGTTGTGTATAATCATCTTGAGTGGGTGTAGATGGGTGAAACTCTCTACTACGGTGTCTATCTCCGAATCTATTTTGTGGAGTGTGTAGTCTTCTTCATCGTAGTCGCCACGAGTGATTACATACACATCCCCTTCGCTATCGGCTGTAATTGAGCCAGGATTTACTCCTACTTTAATACGGCGTATTTCTTCGAAACTATCTAAATCAATCACACTTACGCTATTGTCGTAGAATGGATTGTCGAGACCTCCAGAGTTGCTGACATAGAGTTTGTTGTTGCAAATGGTGAGATTGTCGGGGTTGTTGCCACATTGTGCCCATCCGTCTACTTCCAGAGAGGCAGTGTCGATTCGTGCCACCCAACCATCGAAACAGCTCACGTAGGCTTTCTCTTTGCAGAATGTTATATATCGTGGTTGTCGAGCTACGCCATTCTCGTTGAATAGTGGTATCTGCTTGATAGATTGGCAGGTAGAAGCATCTATTACCTCCAATTGGCTCGATATATTCACCACTATGTATATCTTCTCTCCGTATTGTTTCATGTCGTTGCCAGTGTCGCCAAGTCCGCGTCCATTCACAGAGAGGAAATGGTTGTAATCGACTTCTCCCGATTGTAGGTCTATCGACGCTAATGTGCTGTTGTTCATGTTGAATAGTCCTTCGTTGAGCACCAACAATTTGGTAGTCTCTGTCGAGTCATTCCACATTGGTTCACGCGGCACATCATACATGTCGTTGCAACAAACAAATAAAAAGGTGAGAATTATGATGATGAGGTATTTCATATTCTAAGAAAAAACTAAAATTTCCAATATATAGTGCCACGCCAACTGCGCCCAGGCATAGGGAAGTAGCGTACAACGCAGTAGTTTACATTTGTAAGGTTGAGGCACTCGAGGTTGATGCCAAGTCGATGGTCGTGGCGGAATTCAAATTCGTGACTTGCCGAAAGACTATGGTCAAAATATCCTTCTACACGATTTTCAGCATAGTTTTGATTCACAGCATATCTATGTCCACTCCACACCAATGAGTAATTGAGTGAGAACCAAGATGTTTTAATTCCAGCGTTGCCCGAGCCTGATATGCGAGGTGTGTATGGAATTTGGTGTTTATAGTCGCGGTCTGCAGGGTCGGTTATATTGAGCGCACGATTGTAGGTGTATGTTGCTCCAAGGGTTATTTGCAACTCTTTGCATGGTACTATCTCCATATTGCTTGTAAAGTCTAATCCCGTAATCGACACGCGTCCATAGTTGAGCATAGTCCAAGTGTAGATATTTTTGGTAGGGTAGGCAACGATTTTGTTTTTCACATCGTTATGATATACATCGCAACTCAAAGCCAACAATGGCACATATTCCGTAATTGAGTGTTGCAATGTTATTCCTATATTGTATTGATTTGTTGTTTCGGGTAATAGGTCGCGATTGCCCACTTTGCCATAGTAGAGGTCGTTGAATGTAGGCAAACGGAATATATTTTTGTAGAATGCACGCAACCTAAAGTCCACTTGTTCAAATGGTTTGAACGATAGACTGATGTATGGTGATGCCTTAAATCGTTCTTGTCCTTTGCTATTATCATTCACCACATCTTTCATTGCTGTCATCAACACACTTGCCGTAGCCATCACCCATTCATTTACATATTTTCCTGCAATAGCGGTCAACGATTGATATCTGATAGGCGTGAGAACTGATGCGTTTGATGTTAGTAGTGAGGCTATTGAGGCATCTTGTGAGAGGTTGAATGATAGACCTGCGAGTGGGCGGTAGAGAACACTACCGCTGAGGTAGCCTTCATGCTGATGGTATATGCTCTCATCTTTGCCTTGTGAACCTAGATACATAGGGTCGAGATAGCGTGTGTAGGCATAATTGTATTTGGCATTTAGTTGCATGTCAACTTTATTGCCAAATTTTCTCTCGTAGTGCCCTTGTGCGAATGCAGTGCGGTCCCAAAGGCGTTGACTGCTGAAATTCTGTGTGTTATAGAATATTGTTGCTCCAGGCAATCCTCGTTCCGATTGGTAGTAGTAACCCTTCACATAGCCACTTTGCACCGAGTCGGAGCCATATAGAGTAGCCTCTGTGCGTAGGTTTTGCACATCTGTGTTTTCTCGCATCTCTATCGATGTGCTATCGCTATTATGCTGTTCGCCATATTCCATTATATACGGATATCTCCCATGCGCACTCATCCACTCGCCACTAATGGTGAGAGAGAGTTGGTTGGAAAGTTTGCTAGCAATGAAGAGTGATGGGTTGAGTAGTCCGAAAGAGCCACCCTTCATCATCACTTTGCCTTTTATCATGCGATTATTATCAAATGTAGGGGCTAATGTTGTGATATTCAACACAGCTGCTGAGGCATATTGTCGCGCTGGTTGGAATATTTGGTCGCTCTGTCCATTGCTAAGCGCAAGTTGGTCCACATTGTCAAGCGAGAATCGGCTGATATCTATTTGTCCGTTTTGAGCATCGTTGATAGCAATGCCGTCGTAACTTACAGCCGTGTGGCTTGCACCTAAACTTCTAACTGATACCGTTTTCAATCCGCCAATGCCACCATAGTCTTTCACCATCACACCACTAAAATGTTTCACTGCATCTGCTACTTGCATGGCATTCACTCCTTCAAGTGCCTCCCCAGTCAAAATCTGCAATGGCGCCGTAGCTCGAGTCATCTTTGTGTCATGCGATGTGACTACTACGACCTCTTCTAGATCTTGCGACATTGTGGTAGTGTCAGATGTGAGTTGAGAATTGCTTTTCACGGAATTCACAGAATCTATGGAAATCAATTTATCGTACGAAGATAAATTGGCATAACATCCCCAGCCTATATTAAATAATATAAGCAAGCATAATAATCGCAATTTGTGAAGTGAAAAATTCATCAATAGGGTTATGTTAGTGCCTTTCCTCGAAGCACGGATTAAACATAGTGGACAAATGGTAGGTCTTCTGACTTGTCTCTATTCGTATGAACATGCCTTCCCAAATTGTTGAGTGGAGCATCAACTCGCGCCTCTAATTCAGTGGTTTATCTTGTCATACCGAGTGATTCTTCACTCAAAAAGACTTACAGCAGCGGGACTGTTCAGGATTCTCACCTGATTCCCTCTTAGTCGCTCGAATGAGCGAACCATTAGCCTTAGAAATACTGGTGCAAAGTTAGAGAAAATATTTCAATGAGACAAGAGTTTTAAGAATTTTTTTTGAGTGGAAAATGTGGGGCTTATTGTATTTAAGAGGGGTGTGCGGAGGTAGGGCAAAGGTTGCTTGAAGGTTGCTTTATAGTATATTTAGAGAAGGGTG
>JAZLEE010000218.1:0-2616 GCA_045615085.1 Candidatus Aphodosoma sp.
GGTAATGCTCAACCTCTCTTGACTCTTGGTTTCAACACAACTCTTCGTTACAAAGAGTTCGACCTTGCTATGAACTTCCGTGGTCAAATCGGTGGTCTTATCTTCAACGAAACACGCTATTTCTATGAAAATACTCGTGGTGTAGAAAACTGTTTGGCTTCTGCATTCGAAGGTGAAGCTGCATTTATGCTCGCTTGGAAAGATTCTGGTTCTGAAAAAGCATCTCTTCGTCGTTTCTCTGATTTCTACCTCGAAGATGCTTCTTATTTCAAACTTAACGATTTGACAATCGGTTATACTCCTAAACTTTCAGAGAACTTCTCTAAATGGGTTAGCTATATCCGTGTTTATTTCACAGCTCAAAACTTGTTTACTCTCACTGGTTACTCTGGTCACGACCCATCAAGTGTTAGTATGGCAGGTTTGACTCCAGGTTTCGACGGACGTTCTTATTATCCAACACAACGTTCTTTCAACCTCGGTTTGCAATTTAAATTCTAATTTTGGTGTTTAAAAATAATTAGATATAGAATATTATGAAACTAAATAAATTATTTATCGGAATTATGGCGGCAAGTATGTGTTTCAACACTGCTTGTACCGACCTTGAACCGGAAATTTATACTGATGTTTTGAAAGAAGATTATTTTAAAACACCAGAACAATTTTCTACTTTGATTGCCAATGCCTATTCTCAGCTTGCTGGTGAGTATGGTTATGTTTATCGTGAAGGTTATTGGAGTATGCAAGAATATACTTCTGATGAGGTAGTTGTTCCTACTCGTGGTACTGACTGGTTCGATAATGGTGTGCCTCAAGCTATGCACAAACACACTTGGGAAGAAAATACTCGTGACGTTAACAACGGTTGGTCTTTCGCTTATGGTGGTGTAGCAAAATGTAATACTGTCCTTGATAACATCAAAGAACTTCAAGGCGACGATGAGTCTCAATATAGCGATGCTGCTAAAGCAGGTGTTGCTGAAGCTAAAACTCTTCGTGCATTCTATCACCTTCTCGCTATGGACCTCTATGGTAACGTTGCTATCGACGACAACTCTGAAGAAGTTAAAAAGAATGGCGTAAAACAATCTTCTCGTAAAGAGGTATTCGAATGGATTGAAAAAGAAATTCTTGGCAATCTTGATGTTATGGACAACTCTGTTCGTTATGGTTCTATGACTCGCCCTGTTGCTCGTATGATTCTCGCTAAGATGTATCTTAACGCAGAAGTTTATACTGGTACTCCAATGTGGGAAAAATGTATCGAACAATGCGACTCTATCATCAATGGTGGTTACGGCTATATGTTGAACCCTGATTACTTTACAGCATTCAAAAAAGAAAATACATCAAATATGGAAATCATTTTCCCTATCGTATTCGACCAAGTGTATGCTAAAGGTAATATGTTCCACTTGATGACTCTTCACTATAAACACCAAGATGTTTATGGATTTACAACTACAACATGGAATGGTCCTTGTACTCTCGGTTCTTTCTATGACAAATATTCAGACAACGACTTGCGTAAAGCTCAATGGTTTGTTGGTCCTATCGAAAAAGATGGTAAAGTGTTGAAATATAGCAATGCTACATTGGAAAATGTTGATGCTATTATTACTGATACTGTTACAACAATCGAAGATGGTACTGCAGCTAATACATTCGAAGGTCCTCGTTTCGTTAAATTCGAAATCGAGCCAGGTATCGAGCACCACGCTAACTCTGACTTCCCAATCTATCGTTATGCCGATGTATTGTTGATGAAAGCTGAATGTTTGATGCGTCTCAATGGTGGTTCTGCTACAGGCGAAGCTCTTGCGCTTGTAAACGAAGTTCACACTCGTGCTGGTCTTCCTGCTTATACAACTTTAGACTTGGATGAGTTGCTCGACGAGCGTGGTCGCGAATTGGCATGGGAAGGTCACCGTCGTCAAGACCTTATCCGTTTTGGTAAATTTACTACAGGTATGTGGGAATTTATGGAACCTCGTTCTACAAATCGCAACATCTTCCCAATTCCACAATGGGTGCTTGATGCAAATCCTGGAGTATATACTCAAAACAACTGGAAATAATCCCTTTTTTAATTAACTTTTATAAATTTATTAATTAAACATTTTTTTAATTATGAAAAAATTAAGTTCTTTCTTGTGCGGTTTAGCCGTACTTGGTATGATGTTTACATCATGTGACGATGGTCAAGGAGGTAAAACACCTATTGAAAACATCGTAGAAGATGGTTTCTATGTAGTAGGCGAAGCTGCTGCTATTGCTTCTCTCGAAGCTGAAGGCGCTGCTGCTGCTATCATGGCTAACGGTACTAACGAAAATGCTGCTAACGCTGCTCGCGAAGGTATGTACGAAAAATACATCGCTCTCGAAGGTGGCAAACCATTCCAATTGGTATTGAAAGAAGGTGCTGTAGAAACTGTTTATGGTGCTGAATTGGCTGAAGTTGCTTTGTCAGGCAACGACCAACCAGAAATCACTGTTCAACGTGGTAAAATGGTAGAAGGTGCTACTATGCAAGTTCCTGCTGATGGTCTTTATCACATCGTTCTCGACTTGAACTTGGATGGTTCTTTGGAAGACAAACTTATCCTCATCGCT
>JAZLEE010000219.1:0-3453 GCA_045615085.1 Candidatus Aphodosoma sp.
TCGCTTACCAACTTCGGTACAGCTTTCGGTATGGGTCTTGTGGTTATTGCCTTCATGACTGGTAAAGGTTTTGCTTCTGGCGCATTGATTGGTCTTCTCGGAGCTGTTATTGGTAGTGTTGTTTCTACTCGCATCATGCAACGCTCTATTATCAAAGCATATCCTAACTTCAAAGAAGAGGGTGCTGCTGGTGGCGATGAGCAAGCTATTTCGTTTAAATCTGACGAAGGCGCTTTCCTCCGTGGTTTGAATGCAATCCTTGATGGTGGTAAAACAGGTGTTGAACTCGGTCTTGCTATCATTCCAGGCGTATTGATTATCTCTACTTTTGTGATGATTCTCACATTTGGTGCATCGGCAACAGGCGAATATACTGGTGCTGCTTACGAAGGTGTGAAAGTATTGCCTTGGTTGGCTAGTAAAGTCGATTTCTTGTTCCAATGGTTGTTTGGTTTCGAACATCCTGAACTTGTGGCTTATCCTATTACAGCTCTCGGTGCTGTAGGTGCTGCTCTTGGTCTTATCCCTACATTCTTGGAACAAGGTTTTGTTGATAACAACGTAATCGCAGTATTTACAGCTATGGGTATGTGTTGGTCAGGATTTCTTTCTACACACACAGCTATGCTCGACTCACTTGGCTATCGTCAACTCACTTCAAAAGCTATCGTAGCTCACACAATTGGCGGTCTTTGTGCTGGTATTGCAGCTCACTGGTTGTTTGTTTTGGTAGGATTGATATTCTAATTGCTTACTAAAATATTATTATAAAAAACTTCATTCTGCTATTGCGGAATGAAGTTTTTTTATTGTCTTTACACTTGCATATCTTATCTATTTTGATATTAAAATATATGGATTTGCAGTTTGCAGTTTTTGCGCTATTGCATTAATCGTATGTAAAATAGTCCCTTTTGTTCGAAACTGCAAAAACTGCAAAAGCGCAAGTGCCTATTTTCTTGTATTGGCACAAAAAAATACTCACTCACAGTGTGTCCTGACTTCTCCCTACCTTCAAGCAAGGTGCAAGCAAGAAAACAGTCATTTTGAATATATACTCACAGTGTGTATTTAACTCGAGTGTGTATATAAAAAAAAGATGTACTCTGGAGTGGAGTACATCTTTTTTATATTATTTAATGTTTGTATTAGCAAACGCCTGAGAAGCCCATAAATGCCATAGCGAGGAGGCCAGCTACGATGAGGGCTGTTGGCATGCCTTCGATGCCTTTAGGGAGCTTGGTGAGGGCGAGTTGCTCGCGGATGCCGGCAAAGAGCACAAGTGCAAGACCGAAACCTGCCGATGTAGAAAGGGCAAATACCACACTTTCGAGGAGGTTCATATCTTTTTGGATAACCATGATGGCAACCCCGAGGATTGTACAGTTAGTTGTGATAAGGGGCAAGAATACGCCAAGTGCTTGATAGAGCGATGGAGAGATTTTTTTGAGGATAATTTCCACCATTTGCACTAGGGCAGCAATCACAAGGATATACGAGATAGTTTGTAGATAACCCACATTGAGAGGTTGAAGCACATAGTGTTCGAGCAAATAGGTGCAGATGGTTGCAATAGTCATAACAAACATTACCGCAGCCGACATACCTATCGAAGTGTCGATTTTCTTTGATACACCAAGGAATGGGCAGATACCAAGGAATTGTGCCAACACGATGTTGTTGACAAATATAGCCGATATGATGATTAAAAAGTAAGTCATAATATTTAGGAGTTAGCAGTTAGGAGTTAGCAGTTGATACCTTTCTCTGTTTATTTTATGCTTTTTTGATTTTGTTGATTATTGCAATGAGGTAACCAAGTGTGATGAAGGCACCAGGAGCAAGCACGAAGATAAGTACGCCATATTCTTCAGGGAATACACGGAGCGAGAATAGTGCACCAGTGCCGAGAAGTTCGCGTACGATGCCGAGAAGAGTCAATCCGAAGGTGAAGCCAAGACCGATGCCAAGACCATCGCAGAGTGATGCAAAAGGATTGTTTTTAGCAGCAAAAGCTTCGGCACGACCAAGAACGATACAGTTCACTACGATAAGAGGAATGAATAGACCAAGAGAGTCGTAGAGCGCTGGTAGGTATGCCTCCATTGCCATTTGTATGATAGTAACGAATGTGGCAATAATGACGATAAATGCAGGGATGCGTATTTTATCAGGAATGAGATTTTTGAGTAAAGAGATAACAACATTCGAGCATATAAGAACGAATGTAGTAGCGAGGCCCATACTCATACCATTGAGGGCAGAGGTTGTGGTACCAAGCGTAGGACACATACCGAGCATCAACACGAATGTCGGGTTTTCTTTGATGAGTCCGTTGAGTATTGTTTTGAAATAATTCATAATAGTTAGGAGTGAGAAGTTAGAAGTGAGGAATTAATACTCACATATATTACAATTCTGAATTTTCAATTGTTACTGTTTCTACTGTATCTACTTGAGTTTCTACAACAACAGAGTCAGTTGTTTTAATAGAATCAGTTGTAACACTTGTAGCACCGCTCCAAGCATCTACTGCAGGTGTTTCGCCAAGAGCAATTTGGTATGTTTCGTATGCCTTGTTGATTGAGTTAAGGAAAGCTCGAGAAGAGATAGTTGCGGCAGTGATAGCGTCGTAGTTACCACCATCTTTGCTCACGCGGAGAGGCATTTTGTCAGCACCAGCGCCACGAATATCCGATTTAACTTTAAACCAGTCAACCAATTTCGAACCAAGGCCAGGAGTTTCGGCATGTTGCAATAGTGAGTATTCAACAAGAACACCGTTGGCATCAAAGCCAACCATTGTAGTGATATCACCACCAAAACCAAGTTCGGCAGTTTCGATTGCAATACCTACAATTTCACCGTTAGCATCGTATGCACGGAATATTTTTTGATCATTCACATTGTCTTCTTCAACTGAGGCAAATTCAGGCAACACGGCTTTGATTGCAGCCTCTTGTTTTGCTTTTTTAGATGCAGCGATAGGTTCGGCAGTAGCATTGTTCATTGCGCCAAGGCATGCAGCTGCAATTATGGTGATTACGGTGAGCACAATCACCATATTCATGAAAGAAGATTCTAATTTTTTCATTTTTTACCTCCTTTCTCTTTAGCACCGAAGCGTGTAGGTTTCACATAGTTGTTGATGAGTGGAGTAGCAGCATTCATGATGAGAATTGCGAACGACATACCTTCTGGGTAAGCACCCCAAAGACGGATTACGCAAGTAATCAAACCGATGCCAAATCCATATATCAATTGACCTTTGTGGGTCATAGGCGATGTCACATAATCGGTAGCCATGAAAATAGCACCAAGCAAAAGACCACCACTCAAAAGGTGTACGAGTGGGTTTGCGTATGATTCAGGGTCGATAGCGAAGAATATGCCTGTGAAAGCCAATACTGTGACAAGTATCGACACCGGAATATGCCATGTGATAGTTTTAGT
>JAZLEE010000220.1:0-5534 GCA_045615085.1 Candidatus Aphodosoma sp.
GGCAAAAAAATTGAGTTATCGTTAGGGCCTACCACTTTATATCCTTTCACACCATTTTGTGTAGTCCATGTCCAAGTACATTTTTCGCGCAATTCAGTCATTTCTGCATCGGTCGGCATGCGCCACTCGCCACCCCAATTCACTGTTGCAGCATCATCTTCTGGCAACAGTGTCGTTAGACCATCCTCATCATTATATTTTGTTATATTTTGCGCAGTACGATGCTTATAATTTGCCCAATTATACTCCTCTTTCGGCTCCACCTCGCCCCATGCAAAATAGTCGCCATACTCCTCTGGCGCAGTAGCCCCCACGTTCGTAGTTGCCCACATCACCGAAAGCCCAAGATCAACATACTCAGGCTCAAATGGCACTATCGTGTCGTGCACCAAGCGACGTGGAAAGGCATAATGCAAATTGCTAGGACTAGTACCTGTAGTTGAATAACTTATATTATCCGAAGCAAAAACACTATAAATTTGCCAAGTGCTATCTTTCAATATACTACTAGCAACATAACTATCTTCATTAACAAAACGCATCTTAGGTTCCAACTGATTGTTGAAATATCCCGCAGCTGGAATAAATACCGCCCCTGCGCTCTCCATCTTAGCCCATTGCTCTACGGTGTAGTTATTAATTACGTTATCCGCTATCGGCATAAATTGCAACCCCTCTGGCATCACCCACTCGTCTGGCAAAAGAACAATGCCATTGATGTCGCCAACCTTGCCACGACCAAGCAACTGATCGGCATTCTTGCGCTCTGTGAAGAGGTACATCAATTCGTCGTTTGACATTGTGCGCCATGTGTTTGGTGTATCTCCTTGAATGATATTACTTCCCCAATCGAGAAATTCTCCTTTATAATAATCAAGTTTAGTGGATAGACTAATACCCCAAGGGGCTTTGCTATCCTTTGCACTCCATCCAAAATACATCACCGTATCGGCAATTTGTCCATTTAGCAAATGACGCTCACCTGTATAATCCCATTGATTATCCGCAAATTGCCATTGATCTTTGATTTTCAGATATATCAAATTGCCTTGCGAAAAACTCACCTGCTTATTTTTACCCACAGAGAATACGCCAATACGCTTACCTGGCGTTGGCTTATAGCTCTGTATCGCTCTTTCTGTAGGCAACACAGGACGAACCGAGAATCCACAACGACGAGTATTACCTGTGAGTTTACCCTCCCAAAGGTTCGTAGCACTACTACTAGTGCCATTAGAAGTCCAATAACGACAAGCAGCACCTTTAGAATTATTACCTAAATCATCATTATAAAATCCTGCACGCGGAAGGAATATGCTTCGATCGGTATAACCAGGTATGGTTGATGTTATTTTATAACCATTAACTCCATTATAAGTAGCTGTCTCCCAACAACAATTATCTATCAACTCTTGAAACTCTTTTTTAGTTGCCATCCTCCATTCGCCACCCCAATTCACATGGGCTACATCATCCTCAAGCTCAAGTTCTGTTTTATTATCCACAAATCCATTATCGCCGTACTTAGAATTAGAGCAATACTTAGTAATAGAGGAATCAGTGCCATTGCACCACTTGTATGTCTCCCACTTATACTCCGCTTTTGGTTCTGTTTCGCCCCAAGCGAAATGGTCGCCATATTCTTCGGGAGAAGAAGCACCTACGTTGCAAGTAGCCCACATCACAGAGAGTCCAAGGTCGACATATTGGTGATTGTCCATCACAAGGCGGAATCCGACATGGTAATCTGCTTTATTCTTTATTTTATAACGATATGACAATAAAACTCTTTCATTATCTCGACAAACACAACCTCCACGGATTATATACATATCCCCTGAAGTAGGACCGGTAGGATTAATTGAACAAGTGGTATCATATTCATCGGAATATCTATCACTAACCCAGCTCCAAGCATTGCCAGTCATGTCATAAATACCGAGTTCGTTTGGACGTAATTGTGCCACTTCGCGTAATTTGCCAGATGCATTTTTCTGATACCACGCAACTTCTTCAAGATTATTACTGCCTGCATATTTATATCCTTTACTCTTATTTCCACCTCGCGCAGCGAACTCCCACTCAGCTTCAGTAGGAATACGAAAATGAAGACCTGTAAGTTTATTAAGCGAATCACATAACATTTGACAGTCATCTAAAGTGAGTCGTTCTACAGGGATATTATCGCCATATATGTTTTGTTTAGGCAGACTACCCATCACATACTGATATAACGCTTGAGTCAATTCGGTTTGAGCAATATAGTAATCAGATAGAGTGACTTTATGTATAGGAGCAGCATTAGTTCCTTTAATAGTATCCCCCATCATAAACAATCCCCCATCCACGGCAATCATATTGAATGCATTGTCGCCCACTACGATGGTTTTGACCTTCACTTCGTCGCTGAGCACGAGGCGGAGGGTATTACGTGTTCTTTCTGCATTCGGCGTTCGCCTCAAGCGGTGTGTAATCAAACAAACATCTTCGCTCCAACCATTATAAGAACTGCCCCCACGAGCAACTACCTCATTTTTGAAAGGTACTAATGGGTTGGTTTGCGGATATGTCGAGTAGGGTGCATAGCCATCCAAGCAGAGCTCCCACGCATTACCTGTCATATCGTAAATACCCAATTCATTTGACTTGAGTTGAGCCACAGGATGCATAAGGTTGTCGCTATTGAGTGCGTACCATGCTATTTCGTTAAGGTTATCACTGCCCGAGTATTTAAATCCTTTGCTATTATTGCCTCCACGAGCCGCAAACTCCCATTCGGCCTCGGTTGGCAGACGGAAATCTAACCCTGTGAGTTGGTTGAGACGTGTGATAAACTCGTGACAATCGTACCACGTAAGCCCATAGGCAGGATAATCAGCTCCTTTATTAATAACATCTACTTTGTTAGTAGTTAATATTTTATCATACTCTCTTCCCATCACGGCTTCCCAAACTCCTTGTGTGAGTTCGGTTTGCGCTATCATATAGTCCGACAAAGTTACCTGATGCGCTTCACTACCAGCCCCCATCATGAACGTGCCCCCTTCGACACACATCATGTTGATTTTGATGCCATTGATATCTATCGTGCGGCATGGCGCTGGTGGTGGCACTATAGTGTCGTGGACTAAGCGGACAGAGCGCACATCATAACGATTATCATAACTAATATATACACCTGCCGAATAACAGAAAAGAGAATACGCATAGTTTATACCATTATTAGTAGACGACCAATAATAACCACTATGTTGTACATTGCTAATATTTGGGCCATCATGAACTCCTGCTGCTGGTAAAAAAATCGCACCTGACTCTTCTAATTTTAGCCACTGATTTCTAGTAAAAGTTTGATAACTTTTATAATTCTCTATCCCATTTTCATTATAAAATCCAAATTTAATAGTGATCTCATTGGGACACACCCAATCATCTGGTAATAAAATTAATCCATTAACTTCATTTACCTGAGCTACACCAATCAAATTGGAAGCATTCTTACGACCTTTAATAAGATACTCCCATTCATCTTTCGACAATGTGCGCCATGTGCCTGCCGCATCGCCTTGTATCACATTAGTACCCCAATCGACGAATTCGCCTGCGTAGTCGGCATTGTTAGTTGAGGTGCTTACACCAAATGGAGCTTTGCTATCTTTGCCACTCCACCCGAAAAGGTCGATGCGAGGGCCCAATCTGCCATTCTGCACATTGTCGGCACCGACATAGTCCCACTGATTGTTGGCAAAACGCCACTCTTTGTTTTTCAAAATATACTGCAAATTGCCTTGCGAAAAACTCACTTGCCTATCCTTCGCTACCGAGAATACACCTATGCGACGACCCGGAGTTTTGTCGAGACGACAACGCATCTCTGGTATAAGATGCGCCATCTTAGGATGATACGACAAAATATATTGGCCCTCCTGACGATAAATCGAATCGATCAACTCTTGTGGTATCGTGTCGGCGTATGGTATGCGTATGACCAATGTTGGCTCTTTCGATTGCGAAAAAGCCAAAATGCTACATAATGCAACAAACAAAAAGAGTATGTATCGTTTAATTATGTTCATTTTTCATTGATTTTTTATCATAGCTTAACTGATTCACGAATGTCAGTCTTCTTCGACATAGGTTGCTTGAAGGTTGCTATATACACAACAATAGGCATCTTTTAACTTATTCCTTCATACTCTAAAATCTCAAAATTTTAACAAGAGAAAGAATAAAGCAAAAATGCTTTTACTAAATACCGAGAACTCTACTCTGATGTGATGTTTGAAAAAAAGCACCTCCCCTTAAAGGGGAGGAGTTGTGGATGCAAAGATAATAATTTTTTTTAACATAAACAACAATATATTATGGAATACTCAAAAAAAAGATATATATGATATAACAAAACATATTATTTTATAAAAAAATTAAAATATACTCTTTGCTAGGTTGTATTTATTTTGTAACTTTGCAAACCTAAATTAATTCATAATTCATAATTCTCAATTCATAATTATGGATAGAATTAAACAACTGAATTATAACAATATAACTAAAAGAAATAATTTAAAAAGATGTACAACATTAAGGATGTATTTCAACCTCGTATTGTAGAGTGTTTGAAAAATTACAACAAACAACAATTCTCTGCCGACATGATGGCTGGGGTTATTGTGGGTATTGTGGCAATTCCATTGGCAATTGCATTTGGTATTGCTTCTGGTGTAGGTCCAACAGAAGGTCTTATCACTGCTATTATTGCTGGTTTTATCATTTCGGCAATGGGTGGTTCGAAAGTTCAGATTGGTGGTCCTACTGGCGCATTCATCGTAATTATCTATGGCATTATCCAACAATTTGGATTAGCTGGTTTGATGATTGCTACTATCATGGCTGGTATTATGCTCATCGTGATGGGTGTTACCAAAATGGGTTCGGTGATTAAGTTTGTGCCTTACCCTGTGATTATTGGTTTCACTGGTGGTATTGCGCTCACAATCTTCTCTACTCAGATGAATGACTTTTTCGGTATGGGTATCGAAGGCGTGCCTGCCGATTTTATCGAAAAATGGATTTGCTATTTCTCTAACCTTTCATCAATCAACTGGGGTGCATTTGCTATTGGTTTGTTGAGCCTTTTGATTATTATCTTCACTCCTAAAGTGTCGAAAAAAATCCCTGGTTCGCTCGTAGCTATCATCATTATGACACTCATAGTATGGATATTGAAAGAGTTCACCAACTTTGAATTCGTAAATAGTATCAAAACTATTGGCGACCTTTACACATTGCCTTCAGGCATTCCTGCTCCATCTATGCCATCGTTGAACCTCGAAGAGGGTCAAACTATTTGGAATGTGGTACAATCGCTCATGCCTGCTGCGTTCACTATCGCAATGTTGGGTGCTATTGAATCATTGCTCTCAGCTATGGTGGCCGATGGTGTTATCTCTGACAAACACAACTCTAACACAGAACTTATTGGTCAAGGTGTTGCCAACGTATTGTGTCCATTCTTCGGCGGTATCCCTGCAACT
>JAZLEE010000221.1:0-4915 GCA_045615085.1 Candidatus Aphodosoma sp.
TTCGCCGTTGAGATTGGAGATTGAAATGCGAGAATCGGTTACAACAACATCGTATTTAGGCATTTGGAGTCCGTCGAAATCCGCCCCGATTGGTTCGAAATAGAATGCTTCGGAGGTTTTGTTGCCCCAAATATGCTCAACAAGTTCGGGATAGTCGATAAACGGATTGCGGTTGTGTTGATGAGCATAGACAGCCTCGTTGCGGTCGAGCTCTTTTTGCGACACTGGGTCCTCGCGATGCCATGCAAGCATAAGATTATAGAACCACGATGTGAGCGATGGATAGGCGTCGCCAGTAAGCACATCGTTTTTGTCAAACGACGAGAGTTGGTCCTCATAGCGTGTAACGAAATAGAAATACGTGCGCGCGATATCGCCTTTGTATTCATCAATAGGCTCATAGACAGTACCAGAATAACCCGACACCGACGAAGCACCTACTGCACCCAAACCATTGCCACCTATAGCCGAAGCATTAGTCTCGCCATGAGGATAATTGCCACGCATGCCATTAACCTTACCATCAGTTGGATAAACATGGAAAGCATCAGACTTCATCGGAGTACGCTCATCGAACCACGATTGAGGAATCATGTGTTCACGATTGTAGCAGTCGCAAATATTGCTATAATTACCACATTGATCTTCTGCATACACCCATGTACAAGTAGAATACATATCCCATATTTTTCCGTCACGAGAGTCGGTTGTTTGATACACACTCCACAACCCCTTATATCCCACATCGGTATGACCTTTTATAATTCCATGCAAAGCAGTTTTGAGCGATGCTCCCGATTTGCCTTCAGCCGAAGAGTAATACGCCTCTGTATCAACAGCACAAAGAGCTGTTACGAATAGAACAAATAAAAGAAAAATTGAAAATCTTTTCATAAATCTACATTAATTAAATTCAATGTGCGAAATTACTACTTTTTTTTCATAAATCTATTGCATTTGACGAAAAAATGTTGTATCTTTGCCGATTAGAGAAATATTAATAACTAAAAACAAAACATATTATGATTTACAAACTTTTAATACTTTCGGATGAGGTAGATCTTTTCTATCGCGAAATAGAAATCAACTCAGATGCAACTTTTTTGGATCTCAACAATGCCATTCTCGACTCGGTGAAATATACTAAAGACCAGTTGACATCGTTCTTCAATTGCGCTGAAGGTTGGGAAATGAAAGAAGAAATCACTTTGATGGATATGGGCACAAGCTCTGACACCGACTCGTATGTGATGGATAAAACTTATCTCGACGAATTCCTCCGCGACGAAGGCGACCGCATGTTGTTTATGTTCGACATTTTGTCGGAACGCTCATTCTTCATCGAACTCAAAGAGGTTATGCCTGGCGACGTAGATGCTCCTCGTTGCACTTTGAAACAAGGCAATGCTCCAAAACAAATCACTGCTGAAGACGAATTCTTGACTAACCCAACATCGTCGATCGGATTCACAGGCGAAGATTTCTACGGCGACGAAGAATTCGACATGGACGAATTGGACGCTGAAGGTTTCATCGACATGGGTCCAGATGACCTTTATTAATGAATACTTTATTTGTCATATTAGGTCCGACGGGGGTGGGCAAGACGGAGATTAGTCTTCGTGTTGCCGAGGAGTTGGGGTGCGCGATCATATCGTCGGACTCGCGACAAATATATCGTGAAACGAAGATTGGCACTGCGGCTCCTACAGAAGCAGAACTTGCCCGCGTGAAGCACCACTTCATTGGCACTCGCTCGATAACCGAGCACTACTCGTCGGGGCAATACGAGCTTGATGCTCTACCTATCATCGAAGAGGAGATTGCGCGATGTGGCTCTGCTCTACTCGTTGGTGGTTCGATGCTGTATATAGATGCTATCTGTAAAGGAATAGATGATATTCCTACGATATTGCCCGAAGTACGCCAAGATGTGATTGACCTATACAATGAAGTGGGTATCGAAGGATTGCGCGCTCAGTTGCAACTGCTCGACCCGGTGCACTACACGCGTGTTGACCTTGCTAATGCCAAACGCATTATGCATGCCCTTGAGGTGTGTATTCAAACGGGGCGTCCGTTCTCGGAATTGCATACGGGACAAGCAAAGCAACGCCCATTTAATATTGTGAAGATTGGACTCAATCGTGAACGCGAGGAGTTGTACGACCGCATCAACCGCCGTGTGTGGCAGATGATTGACGAGGGATTGGAAGAAGAGGCGCGTGGGCTATATCCTCAACGCGAATTGAATGCACTGAACACGGTGGGCTACAAAGAGATGTTCAACTACTTCGATGGCACGTGGACTCGCGACTTTGCCATACAAATGATACAACAAAACTCGCGTCGCTATGCAAAAAAACAGTTGACATGGTTCAATCGCGACCCTGAAATACATTGGTTTCATCCAGATGACACCTTTAAAATTTTAAATTTCGTTTTAAACCATCAAAAAGATTAAATTTTATTATTATGGGTTATAATGGTGGAATTAATAAGCGGGGATACCATCGTAGAAAAAATGGCATGTATTCCAAATCATCGATGAAATCGGGTTCAAAAATTATATCCGATTCGATTTTTCTTGGATTAGGATTACTCTCTTTGGCTGGAAAAACCATAACAGACATAGCAAATAACTCCCCTACATCAACTATAACAAAAGAAATACATTTCTCTCCTAAAAAACAAAGAAGAAAATTTATTATATATGCCATTCTTTCTATTTTATGTCCTATCGCAGGTTGCTTAACATACATATTTGCTGATTGGTTTATGTTCTTTTCTGTTGTTTTTTGGGGATTTATCGAAATATGTATTTGTTCATGCTTTTTTCTCGAGACAGAAAAACATGAACTTGATTTAGATAAAATCTACTACATATATGAAGATGAAAAGAATACTGTTTCTAAGGAATGTGAAACCAATCTACAAATATTCAAAATACCATCTATTATATTATTTATCCTTAATCTATATCCTATTCTTTTATACATAAAAGAATCATGTGAAATTTATTGGAATATAGACAACATAATGTGGTTCGGGTGGGATGGAGGAGACGATCTTGGTTTTACATTTTCAATTGTTATATTTAAAATAATGCTTATTAACCCTGCGATAATTTTTGCTTGTTTCACAAAAGGTAAAAGAACAGCTGAAACTTATGACGAGATATTACCAAGACCTCAAATTAACCTTGATTCACCAACACAAAACACGACACAAGTAAATAATATAGAAATAAATTCTGAGAAAATAGAACCAAAACAGACAGAACTCATGTCCCATACAACAAAACTATCTAAATGTGATAAAGAATATATTGAGGACCTCAAAATTCCATATGGAAAATTACACATTGGAGAAAAAAACACATTTATTCAGTTTTATTTTCCAGGTCCAGATGCAAAACACAAAGGTACATTTTTTTCTATAAAAGAAAATGATATAGATAATTTCATTGAAGCTTACAGATCAAATTGGAATATTGCAACCGAACTATATCTTAAAATCAAAGATATTCCAAATACAACAATTAAGCAAATAGGGAAAATGAATATGAATGTCATTATCTCAAATACATCAATAACTTTATACTTACATAAATATCATTTACCTGTACGCACAGAAAAAGAATGCGAAGAAATAATAAATCTATTTCTTACCGCAAAACACAGAATAAAAGAAATCCAAGCAAAATTATTTACATAAACAAAAATGCTAACAACAATATTAACAGGTATATTAATAGGATTGTGTGTGTCGGTGCCAGTGGGGCCGTTGGGGGTGTTGTGCATACAACGCACAGTGACTCGTGGGCGTTGGCATGGCATTGCCACTGGATTGGGCGCAACGACATCAGACCTTGTATATGCCTTGTTGATGGGTTGTAGTATGGGCTTTATCATCGATTTTATCGAAGCTCACCAATTATATATCCAGTTGTTTGGTTCTATTATAATAGGTCTATTCGGATTTCATATCTACACCAAGGACCCTCTGAAACAACTCGAACACAAACAACGCCGTCACTCAAAAGGCGATATTTTCAGCGATTATATCACTGCTTTTGGTCTTTGCTTTAGCAACCCTATGATTATTTTCCTTTTCATAGGGCTATTCGCACGATTCAATATCGTGAATCCTGAAAATGTGATGCAATCTATCGTTGGCATGGGCTCGATATTGATAGGTGCAGCCTCTTGGTGGCTTACCCTCACAATGCTCGTTAACCTCATAAGCACCAAACTGTTCAAAGAAAAAGGTCTTTGGTTGCTCAACAAAATTACTGGCGCAGTGTTGATAGTCTTGGCACTCGTGGGAGTTATTACAGCTGTAATATAGAATTGAGAATTGAGAATTGAGAGTTGAGAATTAATAAATTATAGAATATATTATGACAACAAATTTCGGTTTTATTAAGGTTGCATCGGCTATACCACAAGTGAAGGTGGCTGATTGTGAATGGAATATCTCGCACATTGAAGGTATGATGTCGGAGGCTGACCAAAATGGTGCGTCGGTCATCGTGTTCCCTGAATTGTGCATCACGGGTTATACATGCGCTGATTTGTTCCAATCGCAACTACTCATCGACCAAACCCTCGAGGCATTGAACGATGTAGTGGAATATACTAAAACCGAAGTTGAATTGACCACTATATTGGGCGCGCCACTACGCATAGACAACCAATTGTTCAACTGCGCTGTGGTTATCCGCAAAGGCAAAATATTGGCTGTTGTGCCAAAAACATATTTGCCTAACTACAACGAATTCTACGAAATGCGTTGGTTTGCTTCGTCGACCGACACTATGCGCGACACAATCAGTTTGTTAGGTCAAAAAGATATACCTTTTGGTCGCAATCTTGTGTTGCAAGCTGATGAATTCTCGTTCGGCATCGAACTA
>JAZLEE010000222.1:0-9487 GCA_045615085.1 Candidatus Aphodosoma sp.
CCAGTGGCAGAGAGTGCAATAAAATCCATAAGGGGACTTACAGCAACAGGCATTGTTTCGGATTCTCACCGAATTCCCTTTTAAGCTTCAGCGACAGTGTGTCACATTAGCACCATTTGCGACTGCAAAGGTAGATATTATTTTTGAATTACACAAACTTTTATCTTCTTTTTTTTCAAAACCTATGTTTGAGATAATCTCAATATATGATAAATATACTATAAATATATGATAAATATACTATAAACATACTATAAATATACTATAACTTTATCTTATCCCCTAAAATACAACATTAATCTCTTATTTTATCAAACTCAAACGGTTTTTAAGAAATTAACAAAAATTATGAATTGCGAATTATGAATTATGAATTAAAATAACTATCTTTGCAAATTAATAGAAACACGACAAAACTTTTTCAACTTAATAAATATGAAAAAATTATCTCTATCTCTTCTAAGCATTATGCTTTGCGTATTATGCATTGGTCAAACATCTGTAACTCCGTTCGATACTGGCAAAGACTACCTCAATGGTATCGTTTATTCTCTGCCTAAAACTCAAATAAATATCACTATCACTGCACGTTGCACTATCGAGAAACCAGGACCTTTCTATCAATATGCCGAACGCTATCTCGCAACTAAAGATATTATCACTATCAACAACGAGACTTGGACAGTTGAAAACATCGACATCCACACCTCTGCTATTGCCGACCCTAATCGCACATTCCAAGTAGCCATCGACACACGTGGCGTAGCCAACAACATAACATACACCCACGACAACATCATCGCCGGCATAAATATCTCAACCGAAAAATCCAAATCTACCACAAATACCAACAATTCTCAATTCTCAATTCTCAATTCTCAATTAAACGAATTCGACTATTCCGTCCTTAACGAGGATGCACTCGTTGCCACATCAATACCAAAAATGGCTGAGATGATTGCTCACCAAATCTACCACATCCGCGAAAGTCGCACTGCCCTACTCTCTGCCGACCTTGAGCAACTCCCTGACGGCAAAGCGCTCAAACAAATGCTTGCACGACTCGACCGCGACGAAGCCGAACTCGTTGCTTTCTTCACAGGCAAATCGCACTCATACACAGTGACTAAAACCTACACAATAACTCCCGATGATGACCTCACCGACTATGTCATCGCTCGCATCAGCACAATCGAAGGCCTCACCGAGGCTGGCAACGTAATCGGCGAACCTATCTACCTCAACATCAAAGGCACATACTACAATGCCCCTCTTACCGACCCTAAACAAGAGAAAACACCTAAAGGATTCTACTACAACGTGCCAGGCGAAGCCGTAGTATCTGTCGACTACGACGGTACTAACCACACTGAAATCCTCCCAATTGCTCAATTCGGATACACCACACCTCTCAGTGCCACCCTCACCAACAACAAAAACATCCGAATTACCTTCAATCCCGAACTTGGCACTATCACCAAAATCGAAAAATAAAATAACTGCAAGCAAAAACAATAAAGTTTACCTTTAACCAACACTCTTTGAGCCTTTGGCGAAAGAATTATCAAGCACGAACAAATTCAAGTACATTCCTTAACTGTGTAATATTTAATGCCGAATGGTATCCGTGCCTTGCCTTAAAAACGCGAAAAAAAGAATAATAATAAATCCGTTAAGCAGCGATTTTTGGCGAGGTTACACAGGTCAATAACGGAGTGCAAGACTTACAGGCAAAAATCGGAATTTTATAGAGCAGAAAAGAGTGCCCGAGTTTAAAGCGCTGTAGGATTTATTATTATCCTTTAGCGTTTTTAAGCACAGCACAAGACTTTTGGTTACTTTTGGTCACAAAAGTAACAATAAACATAAAAATTTTGGTTACTTTTTTCAAAAGTAACTATCATAATAATGAAAGAAAAAAACGAAAATATTATCATTAAAAACGCCCGAGTTCACAATCTCAAAGGCATCAATCTCGAAATACCACGAAACAAATTTGTGGTAATAACGGGCGTTTCTGGTTCAGGCAAATCATCTCTCGCCTTCGACACTATCTATGCCGAAGGCCAACGCCGTTATGTCGAATCTCTTTCTAGTTACGTGCGCCAATTCCTCGGCCGTATGAACAAACCAGAGGTCGATATGATCAAAGGCATACCTCCTGCCATCGCCATCGAACAAAAGGTTATCAACAACAACCCTCGCTCTACCGTTGGCACAACTACCGAAATATACGAATACCTAAAACTCCTCTATGCCCCCATCGGTCACACATTCTCACCAAAATCAGGCAAAGAGGTGAAACGCCACACCGTAGATGACGTAATCTCTCACATCACATCCCTCCCCGAAGGCACCACTGCTGTCATCCTCGTACCAATAAAAGATACAAGAAACGAAACTCAAGACTCAAAACGAAACACTACGAAATCCGACAAAAAAGATTCTCAATTCTCAATTCTCAACTCTCAACTTTCAATTCTCAATTCCCAAGGCTTCGCCCGACTAATGCACAACGGCGAATTCATCCGCATATCAGATCTACTACAAGAGACCGAAAATTCTCAACTCTCAATTCTCAATTCTCAATTATATTTGGTTGTCGACCGCGTCACTGCCAACCAATCTAACGAACTACGAAACCGCCTCTACGACTCAATCGAAACTGCATTTTTCGAAGGTAAAGAGTATTGTACCATAGCCCACAAAGAAGGTGACGAATGGCACTATACCGAATTCTCTAAGTCTTTCGAGGCAGATGGTATCAAGTTCGAACTCCCTTCCGAGCGAATGTTCGCATTCAATAATCCTCTCGGAGCATGCCCTACTTGCGAAGGCTTCGGTAAGATTCTCGGCATCGACCCCGACCTTGTTATCCCAGACCAATCACTCTCTATCTACCAAGATGCTGTGATGCCTTGGCGCGGTGCAGTCATGGGAAAAGGCAAACGCGACCTAATCCTTAATGCCGAAAAATTCAAATTCCCTATCCACAAGCCTTACTTCCAACTCACCGACGCTCAAAAACGTCTGCTTTGGACTGGCAACCAATATTTCATGGGGCTTAACGACCTATTCAAGGACATCGAATCACAACAATACAAAGTTCAATACCGCGTGATGCTCGCACGCTATCGCGGTAAAACTCTCTGTCCTGATTGCCAAGGCACTCGCCTTCGCAAAGAGGCCAATTACGTGAAAATCGCAGGCAAATCTATCTCTCAACTCGTCGATTTGCCTATCAACGAACTTTATGCTTTCTTCCAAGGACTACAACTCCCTGAGCACGAAGCAGAAATAGCTAAACGCCTAATACGCGAAATCACTACTCGACTCGAATTCCTCATGGATGTTGGCCTTGAATATCTTACGCTCAACCGTCAAAGCAACACTCTCTCGGGCGGCGAAAGCCAACGTATCAACCTTGCTACTTCGCTCGGTTCGGCACTGGTTGGTTCGCTATACATCTTGGACGAGCCAAGTATTGGCCACCACCCTCGCGACACACAACGCCTCATCAAGGTGCTACGCCAACTACAACAACTTGGCAACACTGTTGTTGTGGTCGAACACGACGAGGACATCATGCGTGCCGCCGACTACATCATCGACATAGGCCCCGAAGCCGGTCGCCACGGTGGCGAAGTTGTTCTAGCTGCGCCAATATCCGAAATCTATAACAAACAAAACAACGAATCAACGAACTTAGAGCAAAACAGCTCACCTAAGTTAGAAGAGCTGTCGCAGACTGAGGGGCATGTTCATTCCTCACTCCTAACTCCTCATTCCTCATTCACACTAAAATACCTCACTGGCGAACTCGAAATCCCAACCCCAACATCGCGCCGCCGCTCATCTAACTATATCGAAATCAAAGGAGCAACTCAAAACAACCTCAAAGGCATCGACGTCAAATTCCCTCTCGGCATTATGACAGTTGTGACTGGCGTATCTGGTTCGGGCAAAAGTAGCCTTGTGCGCGACGTGCTATACAATGCACTACGCCGTGCCCTCGATCAACAAATCGACGAAAAGGTCCACTACGGCTCTCTCACTGGCAGTCTACACCTTATCAAAGCAGTAGAAATCATCGACCAAAACCCTATCGGCAAATCAAGTCGTTCAAACCCTGTAACCTATCTCAAGGCATACGACGACATCCGAAAACTCTTTGCCGACCAACAACTCTCGAAGCAAATGGGCTTCACGCCTGCCCACTTCTCGTTCAATGTTGATGGTGGTCGTTGCCCTATTTGCCAAGGCGAAGGTACAGTCACCGTACCTATGCAATTTATGGCCGACCTCGTACTACCTTGTGAGGCTTGCCACGGCAAACGCTTCAAAAACGACATACTCGAAGTTCGCTTCCACGGAGCCAATATCCATGATGTACTCGAAATGACCGTCAACCAAGCCATCGAATTCTTCGAAGCTCACTCCGACTCTACTACTAAAAAAATCGTCAAACGCCTCAAACCTCTACAAGATGTCGGCATCGGATATGTCCGCCTCGGGCAAAGTTCAAGCACTCTCTCGGGCGGCGAAAGTCAGCGTGTCAAACTCGCCTACTACTTGTCGCAAGAGTCGCAAGAGCACACATTCTTTATTTTCGACGAACCTACTACGGGGCTTCACACCCACGACATACGCAAACTGATGACTGCATTCAATGCTCTCATCCGTCACGGACACACCGTTCTTATCATAGAGCACAACCTAAATGTCATAAAATGTGCCGACCATGTCATCGATATCGGACCCGAAGGTGGAGCCCGTGGAGGATCGATTGTTGCACACGGAACACCAGAAAAAATCGCAAAATGCGAAAAATCACATACAGGCAAAGCCTTAAAATCACTTTTAAACATCAATTAAACGGCTAAAAAACTGTTTTTCAACATATTTTTGACAAAAATTATTAACACAAATAATACTGTAAATCAAATAATTATGATTTAATTCATAATTTATTACAACTTTTTTACAGAAATATTTTGTCAAACCAAAAAAAAGCAGTAACTTTGCCGAGCAATTGAGGGTAATACCTCAGCACTTAATTTAGCATTCTTCCTTAGCTCAGTTGGTTAGAGCATCTGACTGTTAATCAGAGGGTCCTTGGTTCAAGTCCAAGAGGGAGAGCAATAGTTTAAAAGTATATTCTTCCTTAGCTCAGTCGGTTAGAGCATCTGACTGTTAATCAGAGGGTCCTTGGTTCAAGTCCAAGAGGGAGAGCTCAAAAAGCCTGTAAGACTTCAGTCTATCAGGCTTTTTTTGTTTAACAACCCAAACAAACTAATTACTACAATTGGTCTAATTCGACTAATATTGATAAATAATGAAAAAAATCCTTGGCATTGGTAATGCTCTCGTTGATGTCCTCGTCAAAATCAACACCGACGACATCCTACGCAGTCTCAACCTACCGAAAAGCAGCATGCAACTCATCGACCAAACTACGATGCGTCGCATCGTTGATGCCACATCTACCTTCACAAAACATACTGCTACTGGTGGTTCGGCATCTAACACTACCTCTGCCTTAGCGCGTCTTGGTTGCTCTGTTGGTTTTATTGGCAAAGTTGGATGCGATGAAATCGGCACATTCTATGCCAACGATTTAGCCAATAATGGTGTAACACCACATCTTCTCCACTCTGATATGCCTTCAGGCCGTTGCAACGTGCTCATCTCCAACGACTCTGAACGCACTATGGCTACCTATCTCGGCGCTGCTGTCACACTCAATGCCGACGACCTTGACATAGACATCTTCCGCCAATACGATATCCTCCACATCGAAGGATACCTTGTGCAAAACTACAACCTCATCTCACGTGCGGGTCAATTAGCCAAAGAGGCTGGACTCACCGTCTCTATCGACCTTGCAAGCTACAATGTGGTCAAAGAAAATCTTGATTTCCTTAAAGATTTCATTGATAAATATGTAGATATTATCTTTGCCAACGAAGAAGAGGCTACGGCTTTCACCTCGCTACCTGCCGAAGATGCAGTACACGCCATTGCACAACAAGTCAATTTGGCAATCGTAAAAGTTGGCGCCAAGGGCTCGTATGTCAAACATGGCGATGCTCTACTCCATATCCCTGCCCAAAAAGCCAATGTCATTGACACTACTGGCGCAGGCGATACCTATGCTGCAGGGTTTCTCTATGGCTATGCCAATAATATGGAACTCATTCGCTGTGCCGAAATTGGCACTCTTTGCGCAGGTCATGTAATAGAAGAAATTGGTGCAAAAATCGCCCCTGCCCGCTGGCAAAAAATACACGACAAATTAAATAATTAAAACATTACTTATTCCTAATTCCTCATTTTTAAAAAATATGGCAACAAAACAAGAACTCCTCGACCAACGCTATATGCGAATGGCTCGTATTTGGGCTGAAAATTCATACTGCAAACGCCGCCAAGTGGGCGCTTTGCTCGTCAAAAACCAAATGATTATCTCTGACGGCTACAATGGTACGCCTTCTGGATTCGAAAACAACTGCGAAGACGACAATAATACTTCACTCCCATACGTACTACATGCCGAAGCTAATGCTATCACCAAAGTGGCTCGCTCTGGCAATAGTAGCGATGGCGCAACTCTATATGTGACTGCTTCTCCTTGCATCGAATGTGCTAAACTTATTATCCAATCAGGCATCGTTCGTGTAGTTTATGGCGAAGAATACCGCATCCGCGATGGTATCGAACTCCTACAACGCGCCGGCATCGAAATAGTATATCAACCAGCTAACGATTAACACTTATTTATGAAAAAGTCCTTTCCAATATTTCTATCTATTGCACTATCCCTTGGTGTAATTTTTGGTTTCTTGCTTGCTACCCGCTCTACTCAAAGCCTTTTGGGCAGCATTAGCGACAAAATTAGCAAAAACACCGACACGCACAAGGAGACCGAACTGCTCAATATCATCGACCGTGCATATGTTGATACTATCGACATAGCCAATATCAACGAAGCAGTTATCATCACTGCTCTCAACCAACTCGACCCTCACTCAAGTTATATCCCTAAAGAAGACCTCGAGGCTGCTAACGAACAACTTGAAGGTTCTTTCTCTGGTATTGGTGTACAATTCAATATCCAAGAAGACACCATATATATAGTGGATGTAATCTCTGGTGGACCATCTGAACGTGCTGGTCTTATGCCTGGCGACCGTATCGTTGAGGTAAACGATACCCTCTTTGTTGGTAAGGAAATCAACAACGAAAAGGTATTCAAAAAACTCCGTGGACCAAAAACAACAACTGTGCGCCTTGGCATAGTGCGCCGCGGTACTGCTGAAACTCTCCACTTCGACATCACTCGCGAAGATATCCCTGTGCATAGTGTTGACATTGCATATATGATTACACCTACTACAGGTTTCATTGCTGTCAACTCATTCGGCGCTAATACCTATTCGGAATTCCTCACTGGTCTTGCTAAAATCAAAGCTGCTGGTGCAACCAACCTTATTGTTGACCTTCGTGGCAACTCTGGCGGTTACCTCGATGCTGCAGTCAATATGATTAACGAGTTTCTCGAACGTGGCGAACTCATCGTTTATGTAGAAGGTCGTGCATACCCTCGTTACGACATAAAAGCCACAGGCAATGGTTCGTTCAAATCTATGCCTCTCATCGTACTTATCGATGAATTCTCGGGTTCGGCAAGCGAAATCTTTGCCGGTGCAATGCAAGACAACGACCGCGCTACTATCATTGGTCGCCGCTCGTTTGGTAAAGGTCTTGTGCAACAACCTTTCAACTTCAGTGATGGCAGCCAAGCACGTATCACTATTGCTCGCTACTACACTCCTTCGGGCCGTTGCATCCAAAAACCTTACACACCTGGCAATGCCGAAGATTACGAAACTGACATTTGGAATCGTTATCTCCATGGCGAATTCTTCAATGCCGACTCTATTCACCTTGCCGATTCAATTGAATACCATACTAAAGAGGGTCGCGTTGTGTATGGCGGTGGTGGTATCATGCCGGATGTTTTTGTACCTCGCGACACTACTGATATTACTCCGTATTTCACTAAGTTGGTAAACAATACACTTATCTATAAGTTCTCACTAAAATACACAGAAGCGCATCGTGCTGAACTCAAAGAGTTCACCGATTGGCAATCGCTTAATGCTCATCTCAATACGCTCGGATTGTTCGACCAACTTGTTGCTTATGCCGAAAAAGAGGGTGTAACAGGATCAAACAACGACAAAAATATCTCTCGCGCACTTATCAACGAGCATATCAACTCATATATCGTGCGTAATATTCTTGGCGACGAAGGTTTCTACCCTCTCACATATAGCACCGACGAAACTGTAATCGAAGCACTAAAACAAATTAAAAATTGAGAATGGACAATTGAGAATTGAGGACAGAAGGTCTTTGTGCCTTTAACAATAAAATTAAGAATTAAAAACAATTCCTAATTCCTCATTCCTCATTCCTAATTCCCCATTCCTAATTCCTCATTCCTAATTATGAACTATATTCTTCTTGTCGTAGGTTTTGTCCTACTCACTCTTTCTGCCAATTGGCTCATCAATGGCGCATCCGGTTTGGCTAAACGCCTCAATATTTCTGACCTCGTTATTGGTCTCACTATCGTGGCATTCGGCACATCTGCACCCGAACTTGTGGTAAATATCATTGCAGCTACCGAAGGGGCTTCTGATATTGCCCTCACTAATATACTCGGCAGTAATATCATCAACACACTTATCATTCTCGGTATATCGGCAACAATATACCCTGTTGCATGTAAAAGTTCGACTTACCACATCGAGATACCTCTCAGTGCATTGGCTGGATTAGCAGTTCTCATCCTTGGTACTAACTTCTTCGGCGCACTCCCTCTTAGCGAAACACACAATGGCATCTCTCGCCTCGATGGTATCATCTTGCTCATCGTCTTTGCTGGTTTCTGCTCTTATACTATCTATCAAGGTCTACATAACCGCGACAACGATGCCGAAAGTTTCGAAGCTATGCCAATATGGAAGTCGCTCCTTCTTATCGCAGTTGGTCTCACTGGTCTTATCTATGGTGGCGAACTTATTGTGAACAATGCTGTCAATATTGCTAAAGGCTTAGGCATTAGCGAATCTATCATTGGCGTCACTATCGTGGCCCTCGGCACTTCACTCCCAGAACTTGCCACTTCGGCTGTTGCGGCATTCAAAAAGAATACCGACCTTGCTATTGGTAATGTAATCGGGTCTAATATCTTCAACGTATTCTTAGTATTAGGTCTTAGCGCCGTTATTAACCCCCTCACAAGTTATCCAAACCTACAATTAGATGCTATCATGGCAGGTGGTTCAAGTTTGCTTCTACTTATCTTTATTGCCCTTAGCCGTAAACGCAATATTAACCGTTACGAAGGCATATCTATGCTCACTATCTACGGCATATATCTTGCATGGCTTTTAATGAATATTTAAGTAATTAGTAA